>NZ_JASJFF010000100.1:0-7056 GCF_030065435.1 Microcystis sp. M53603_WE2 | reverse complement strand
TATGACCGTGACTCCCCAAGCTCCTCCGAAAACTCGCCGCGTGGTTTTTCCCTTCACCGCTATTGTCGGCCAGGAAGAAATGAAATTATCCCTAATGCTCAACGTCATCGACCCCAAAATTGGCGGGGTGATGATTATGGGGGATCGAGGTACGGGAAAATCGACCACAATTAGGGCTTTAGCCGACCTTTTACCGGAGATTGACGTAGTTGCTAACGATCCCTTTAATTCTGACCCCAATGATCCCGATTTAATGAGCGATGAGGTGCGGCAAAAGGTGGACGAGGCCATCCCGTTGACCATTGCCAAGAAAAAAGTCACTATGGTAGATTTGCCCCTCGGTGCGACGGAGGATCGGGTCTGTGGCACGATTGACATCGAAAAGGCCCTGTCAGAAGGGGTAAAAGCTTTTGAACCTGGGTTGCTGGCCAAAGCTAACCGCGGCATTCTCTATGTGGATGAAGTCAATTTACTTGACGATCACCTCGTCGATGTGCTATTGGATTCGGCCGCTAGTGGTTGGAATACGGTGGAACGGGAAGGAATTTCCATCCGTCACCCGGCCCGGTTTGTTTTGGTGGGATCGGGCAACCCAGAAGAGGGAGAATTGCGCCCACAACTGCTCGATCGCTTTGGAATGCACGCCGAGATTCACACCGTCAAAGAACCACCTCTACGGGTCAAAATCGTGGAACAGCGTGCGGAATTTGATGGCAATCCCCTCTCGTTTTTAGAGAAATATAACTTAGAACAGGAAGAACTACAAAGAAAGCTAGTGGAGGCCCAAAATCTTTTGCCTTCTGTGGAGCTTGATTATGATCTGCGGGTGAAAATTTCCGAGGTTTGTTCCGAGTTAGACGTGGACGGATTGCGCGGCGATATCGTTACCAATCGCGCCGCTAAAGCTCTGGCCGCTTTGGAAGGACGGACAACTGTGACGGTAGATGATATCCGTCGGGTAATTGTTCTCTGTTTACGTCACCGTTTGCGGAAAGATCCGCTAGAATCGATCGATTCTGGTTATAAAGTCTTGAAAGCTTTTAATCGCGTCTTTGGATTAGAAGAAAATTCCTAAATCTAATTCACCCTCTCCCCGAAGAGAGGGTTTTTGACTGGATTTAGAGATGAAGGCCAAAAAGGGCTAGATGTGGCCGAATAAGCTAGAATTTTATCGATCGCTGTTATTCTCTGGGGGAATGTCCATGTGGGTTGAAAGTATAAAACTCGAAAACATTAAATGCTTCCAGAATCAAGAGATTAAATTTATTAGTAATCCCAATAATCAACGTCATTGGCGCACTAAACCTTATCATTGGATCACTTTATTGGGAGAAAATGGAGTAGGAAAAAGCACGATTTTACAGGCTTTGGCTTTACTGCTCGCTGGACCAGAAGCAGCCAAAGAATTATTACCACGTCCGACTGGTTGGATATGTAATCCCAAGACACCGGGTAAATTAACCGCAGTGCTTCATCAAGAAGATGGGGATGCGGGAAAATTTGGTACGGATAAAACTCGAAAAACTTTTGCTTATTCCTATTTTGTTACAGGCAAGGAAAGGTTAGAGTTAGGAGGCAGTAAGGACAAACAAACCTATACAGAACCAGCATTAATCGAAGAAAATACTAAAATTTTAAGTTGGTTGCGAGCCAATGCTTTTGCCTCCGATAGTCGTGGTTGGTTTGCCGTCGGTTATGGAGCTTTCCGTCGTTTGACACGAGTGAGTCAAGTGATCATTCCTAGTCTTGAACCTCCGAAACGCTCTAGCAACTTTTTCAGCCAATTTAATGAGGATACATCTTTAAGTTCTTTTGAGAGATGGATGGTGTATTTAGATTATCGAATAGCCAAAAATCCTGAAGATAGTAAATCCAAACAAATGAAAAAAATCGGCGAAGAAGCAATTACTAAACTGTTACCTGGTAATGTAGAAATTGCTGAAGTAACTGCCGATGCCTTGATTCAGTTTCTAGTTAACGGTCAAAAAGTTCCAACCATTAGTTTATCCGATGGTTTTCGGAGTATGATTGCTTTAGCCGGAGATTTAATTTGGCGATTATTACAATCCTTCCCCAATCTAGATAACCCCACAGAGGCTTCTGGAGTCGTCTTAATCGATGAGTTAGATATTCATTTACATCCTTCTTGGCAAAGGGAAATTGCTGGATGGTTACAGGAAGTTTTTCCCAAGCTTCAATTCTTTGTCGCTACTCATAGTCCTTTAATCGCTGCCGGTGCAGGGCCAAATTCTTTAACCCTACGAATCGATCTGGTAGAGGGTGAATCAGAGATTGTAGAAATTCCTTATAAAGAATTAGCGGCTAATGTTGATCGTACTTTAACAAGTTCTGCTTTTGGTTTGAAATCAACCTTTCCCACTGAGACAGAAAATAAAATTAAGCGTTACCACCAACTAAATCGTAAAAATAAAAATCTGGCAGCAGAAGAAAAGCAAGAATATGAACAACTGTCATTATTTGTTCAAGACGTTAAACCCTTTGGCGAAATTAGTCAACCTAATAGTTTAGAATCCCGAATTGATGCCTTACTAGAGGAGCGTTTATCTTGATTCCTGTCACCAGAATATCAGAGCCACCCGTATTAGCTAAAAATGCCGCTCGTTGGCTAGAGGCTTTAGAATCAATAAAATCAAACAACAAGGCAACTAAAGCTCAAATTAACCAAGCACAAAATAAATACAGTCATCCGCAAGTTAAAGACGCATTAGTTAAAATGTTTAATGGGAAATGCGCTTACTGTGAAAGTAAGATTACAGTGGTAACTTACGGAGCGATCGAACATTTTTATCCAAAAAGCCAGTATCCTGATCTGACTTTTACTTGGGAGAATTTACTGCTTTCTTGTGATAAATGTAATGATGCCAATCACAAAGGCACAAATTTTCCTCTCGATGATATCACAGGAAATCCTCTGTTAATAGACCCCACGGATGGAGTAACCGATCCGAATACACATCTTGAATTTATTTGGGATGAAATGGCAAAATTGGCCAGTGTTTATGGTCGGGATCGGCGTGGTCAAATTGTTGAAGATTTGTTCGATCTCAATGGTATGCGTGGACGAAAAGAATTAATTAACTATCGTAGTCAATATATTAAAAGATTGTTAGCATTATTACGTTTAGCAAAACAAGGAGACTCGGAGGCTTTATCTTTACTGCAAGAAGCTTGTCAATCGGGAGCGGAATATTATGCTTTTGCTAGTATTTATATCCTGCCTCATTTGCCTCCCTAAAATTAAGGGTAATTATTATCTACGGTCTGAAAAACAAAATTTATCGCTTATTATTCTCACCTTACTTGCTATTTATGTCTCGTCCTGTTGTTTATTTTGCCGTTACTAATCATGGTTTTGGCCATGCTGTCCGCAGTGCTTCGGTGGTAGCTAATATTATTGAACTTAATCCCGAAATTTTGCCGATATTAGTCACCACTGCTCCGCGCTGGTTATTAGATTCCTACATATCTGGAGAATATATTCAAAGACATCGGGGGTTTGATGTGGGAGTAATCCAATCGGATAGTTTAACGATGGATAAATTAGCTACTAAAGAAAAACTAGAACAAATAATTGCTCAATCAAGGTCAATTATTGCCAGTGAAGTTAATTTTATTAAAACTAATCGTGTAGGTTTAGTTGTGGCCGATTTACCGCCTTTAGCGGCACTAATTGCCAAAAGTGCGGGGCTTCCTTGTTGGATGATCGGTAACTTTGGCTGGGATTTTATCTATCGTGATTGGGGTGAAGAATTTGCCAGTATTAGTGATTGGATTAGTCGTTGTTATAATCAATGCGATCGCTTGTTTAAACTGCCTTTAGCGGAAGCAATGACAGCATTTCCCCATGTTACCGAGGCAGGTTTAACCGGAGGTACACCCCGCTACAGTGAAGAACAATTGCGACAGGAGTTTAAGCTAAATACCCCTAAAGAAAAAACTATTTTATTGAGTTTTGGTGGGTTAGGATTAGAAGCAATTCCCTATAATAACCTCGCCAGTTTTCCCGATTGGCAATTTATCACTTTTGAAAAAAACGCGCCCAAACTGCCCAATTTAGTCCGCTTACAGGATAAACCAGATCGGAGCTATCGTCCCGTGGATTTTATGCCCCTGTGCGATCGAATTATTTCCAAACCAGGATATAGTACCTTTGCCGAGGCTTTAAAATTAGAGGTGCCGATTGTTTCTCTGACGCGAGAAGGTTTCGCCGAATCAGCGATTTTATTGGCTGGAATCCAAGATTATAGTTATCATCAAATTATTAGCAGTAAAGAATTTTTTCAAGGTAATTGGGACTTTTTACGCCAAGCCCCCCAACCGCCCAGATTAAAGGTTAAACTGCCTAAAGATGGTGCAGAATCGATAGCGAGAGCTATTGTAGAATACTTTGAGAGGCAATAACCCTCCCGGGGAAAGTTGACGGCGAACCTGAGCAGAGAACTAGGGAGACAGAAACAAGATCGGGCAGAAAGCCGATACTTGTTACAATAGTTTACAAATCACCCTGCCCCGCCACCGAACTATGTCCGAACAGATGATCTCCCCAGAGACGCAAAACCCAGAAGCGATTACCGTTGAAGTGCAGCCCGTCCATATTCCCGAAGAGCATCGGGAAGATATTGGCCCCATGGATGACAACGTAGCCGAGAGTTGGCGCTACAATCCCCAAGTTATTAACGACTATTACCGTCGGCGACCTCTAGACGTTTTGGGGAGATTAATCGAAATTGCCCTACCGGTTTTATCTTTTCTCATCGGTATCTGGTGGGATAAACTGCGGGGAAAATCGCCGAAAAATGAAATTAGACGGGCCGTACAATTGCGGGAAATGTTGACCAAATTGGGACCCACTTATATTAAAATCGGTCAAGCTCTCTCTACCCGGCCTGATTTAGTACCGCCTTTATATTTAGAAGAATTAACCACTCTCCAGGATCAAATCCCCTCTTTTCCTAACGAAATTGCCTATCGTTTTATCGAAGAAGAATTAGGTTATTCTCCCGAGGAAATTTACGCAGAATTATCCCCCAATCCCATAGCAGCCGCTTCCCTAGGACAAGTTTACAAAGGTAAATTAAAAACCGGAGAGAGAGTCGCCGTTAAAGTACAGCGTCCCGATTTGATTCGCTGTATAACTTTAGATGTGTATATCATGCGTAGTTTGGCGACTTGGGTGAAAGGTAATATTAAAAGACTTCGCTCCGATTTAGTGGCAATTACCGACGAATTAGCCAGTCGCATTTTTGAAGAAATTAATTATCTTCACGAAGGACAAAACGCCGAAAAATTCGCTCAACTTTATGGTCACATTGCCGAAATTTACATCCCCAAAATCTACTGGAAATATACCGGGAGACGGGTTTTAACCATGGAGTGGGTGGACGGCACAAAATTAACTAATATCAAAGAAATTCAAGCCCAGGGTATTGATGCCACCCACTTAGTTAATGTGGGGGTGCAGTGTTCTTTGCGTCAATTACTTGAACACGGATTTTTCCATGCGGATCCCCATCCGGGTAATTTATTAGCGACTCCCGACGGTAAATTAGCTTATCTTGATTTCGGCATGATGAGCAATATTGAACCCTATCAACGCTACGGTTTAATCGAAGCGGTGGTGCATTTAGTCAACCGGGATTTTGAGTCTTTGGCCAAGGATTACGTTAAGTTAGACTTCCTGTCACCAACTACCAATTTAGAGCCAATTGTTCCCGCTTTTTCGGAAGTTTTCGGTAATGCTTTAGGGGCGAGTGTGGCAGAATTAAACTTTAAAAGTATCACCGATAAAATGTCGGCGATGATGTATGAGTTTCCCTTTCGAGTTCCTGCCTATTATGCCCTGATTATTCGCTCGATGGTGACTTTAGAGGGAATAGCAATTGGCATCGATCCTAATTTTAAGGTACTGAGTAAAGCCTATCCTTACATTGCTAAACGTCTGCTCACCGATCCTTCCACGGAGTTGCGAGATTCCCTGCGGGATTTATTGTTTAAAGACGGTACTTTTCGCTGGAATCGTTTAGAAAATCTCTTGCGTAATGCTAAAGATTCTAATGATTTTAACTTCGAGAAAGTCACCGAACAAGCGTTAGATTTTCTCCTTTCAGATAGGGGTATATTTATCCGCGAAAAATTAGTGAATGAGTTAGTCAATGCGCTAGATAACTTCGGTCGTCGCACTTGGTTTAATCTCACGGTTAATTTCCGGCAACAGGTGGGTTTAGCGGTGCAAGAAACTCCCCCAGAATTGTTGGGTGATGCTAAGAGTTTTGAGCATCTTCGCAACATCTTTATTATTTTACAGGAAACAAAAGGATTCGATGCCATGGCTATGGTGCCAGTGATGACGAAACTAATCGCTAAACCGGAAACCCAACAGATGGGACAAAAAATTGCTGAAGGTTTGCTACAAAAATCCCTAGCGCGTTTAATTCGTTACCTAGTTCTCGAATTTGATAGACCAAATCATCGGCAAAATGGAGAATTATCGAAAGCTTTACCCGCTGCCGATTAACCTCTGTTCGGATCAGTTCCACCGACGGATTAAAATCTGAGCATTTCCGATAATAAAGGCCGTGGAATAAATTTCACGGCTCAGAGAAAAACGTTAAACTGTTTTTAAAGTTTTTTTATCCTAGCCGATTAACGGGGTTTAAAGGTAACTTGTAAACCGTCCCGGGGGTGAGGAGTGGGGATAGAGGTGAGGGTGAGATCTTGATTGGGGAGTAATTGCCAATCGTACTTTTGTACTAAACGGACGGCTAAAATTTTCATCTCTAAACGAGCGAATTCTTTGCCTATACATTCGCGTAATCCCGCACCAAAAGGGATATATCCGTAGGGTTTTTCCTCGGCTAAAAAGCGATCGGGATCAAAGGTTTCAGGATGAGAATAAATATTATTATCTTTATGGGTATTGCTGATTTGATACTGCACTACCCATCCTTTCGGCAAATGATAACCGTTAAATTGACAGTCTTCTATTACCCGACGGAATCCTCCTCCCACGGGTGGAGTAAAACGTAATACTTCTTT
>NZ_JASJFF010000791.1:0-1681 GCF_030065435.1 Microcystis sp. M53603_WE2 | reverse complement strand
TCAATCCTTATCTGGCAAGAGATTTAATTGATTAGTTCGCTCCAGATCGCAAACAATTGACAAAAATTGCGGCAATGTCTGTCTCTATAAAGGTTTCATTCTTTATAACCCCGTCCATTGCATAAGACAAACCGAAGAACCCTTTCTCCGCTATGTCTAAAGCTTGCTGGTAGAGTGGTTCAGCTTCCGCATACCTTCCCTGAGATTGGTAGAGTTTTGCTAAATTATTAAGATTTTCAGTGACATTGGGATAGTTATCGCCTTCAAAAATTTCTGGACAGTATTTTTTTAGATTTGCCAGAAATTCCTGTGAGGTAACTTCAGTAAAATCTTGGTGGATAATATTGCGAAATTCTTTAGGATCTAGCATGGTTAATTTTCTCCTTCTATTTAATTAACTCTTCATACTCATCATGAGAACCAATCCAAAACCAGTAATAATCTTCACCTTTTTTCAATGCTAAAGCTCTATAATTCTCAGTTATTCGGACTGACCAGACATTTTTCCCTACTTTCTTGAAATGTAATGATCGATGGAAAACATTACTAATCCAGAGACGATAGGCTTTTTTTGCCTGTTGCTTAATGTAGGGAGGTAAGTTGGCATAACATTGCCAAAAATCAGGAGTTGTTAAGGATTTCATCTAAAGGCTTAACTTGATTGTTACTGATATCATTGTTGACTTTTTGTAATAGTCGATCGAGTTTCCCTGATTCGAGATCGTTTTTTATCTGTTTGTCCCAACTATCATCAAGATAGTCTTGTAACCAAGCTGATAATTGATGGATTTCTTCGTCAGGCAACTGGAGAATTGCGGATTCAATATCTTTGAGTGTAGTCATGATTGTTTGGTTGATTGAAGGTGATTGTATTATTTTATATTGTTGTATTATCGGATGGGTTAATAACCCATCCTACGGGAGCGACTCTAAGTTTTCCCGAATCTTAACAGTAGTAGGATGATTCTCCCCTAAAGCTTGCTCGGCAATTGCTAAAGCTTGTAAATAGAGAGGTTCTGCTTCTTCGTACTTTCCTTGAAAATAGTACAATTTTGCTAAATTGTTGAGGGAATTAGCAACATAGGGATGATTCTCCCCTAATAATCGTTTCCTCAATTCTAAAGCTTGTAAATAGAGAGGTTCCGCTTCTTCGTACTTTCCTTGAGAATAGTACAAGAATCCTAAACCATTGAGGGAATCAGCTACATAGGGATGATTCTCCCCTAATAGTCGTTTCCTCAATTCTAAAGCTTGTAAATAAAGGGGTTCAGCTTCCTCATACCTTCCTTGGGATGAGTACAAGTTTGCTAAATTGTTAAGGGAATCAGCTACATAGGGATGATTCTCCCCTAATAGTCGTTTCCTCAATTCTAAAGCTTGTAATAAGAGGGGTTCAGCTTCTTCGTACCTTCCTTGGGATTTGTACAATCCTGCTAAATTGTTGAGGGAACTTGCTACATGGAGATGATTCTCCCCTAATAGTTGTTTAAAAAATTCTAAAGCTTGTAAATAGAGGGGTTCAGCTTCTTTGTATCTTCCTTGAGATATACTTTAGACGTTCATAATCTGAGATTTATTAAACTTCTGAAATCGTAGAGTCAGCAAGGAATCCAGTTCTTTTTTATGTTTCAAATGGGCATCATTCAAACATTCATAAATGGCTGAAGAAAAGTCAGAAAAG
>NZ_JASJFF010001107.1:0-2383 GCF_030065435.1 Microcystis sp. M53603_WE2 | reverse complement strand
CAATCACTCCCATGGTCGGCACTTTTTGAGGGAAAAAAAGTCTAAAAACCTTGTTGGATAAGGTTTTTAGATTTATTCAGCAAACCCTATTTATTCTATAATTGACTGGAAAAATATTGCTGTAAATCTGGTAAAATTTCTCTATAAATAGCTGTATTTATCTCTAGATTCCAGCCAAGAATAGAATTAAAAGGGATAATTTCCACCAGGGAATTACTATAAGCAATCCCTTCTAAAGTCCTGACAAATTCGGGGGTCCAGAGATTTTCTTGCAGGGAAATATTTTGTTTTTTTAACCAGCCGATCAAAGCCGAGCGCCCGATTCCGGGTAAAATATCAGCAGTAAGCAGGGGACTGTACCAACAATTATCTTTCCATCCCCATAAATTGCCCGTGCTAGTTTCTAACCAATTCCCAACTCGATCGACTAATATCGCTTCTTTTGCTCCTTTTTTTTGAGCAGTTTGTGACGCTAACCAAGGGGTTAAATAATTACCAGTTTTATGTTCTCCTAAAACGCGTTGCCAAGCGGGATTATCTATTACCCAGCCAATAATTCCTTGCTCTTGTCTCAGGTTTAAATCTTCGGGGAGAAATCTGCCTTTAATCCACTCCCTACCATCGGGAAAAATTGTGATTCTCAGGACAGGATAGAATAGGGATAATTCTTCGGCTCCTTGGCGAATTCGCTGCCAATCGGGATCAGGCCATTGAAAAACTTGTAAACTAGAGTGCAGACGTTTGAGATGTTCTTGCCAATGGGTCAGGGGATGATCTAAGCTGTGTTGATAGACACGCAGGGTAGTAAATATTGTCGCTCCATAAAGCAGCCCAATATCATCAATACCCAGACTGATTCGCTCATCCTCGATTAATTCGCCATTATACCAATACATAATCAGTTAACTGTTTACTGCCCTAGCTTATGAACCGTCAAAAATTTACTTGGGGATATTCTAGTTATAAATTGCGTCAGAGAGAAAATTTTAAAGAATTTCTGTGTTTACTGGGATTATTAATAGCGGCCTTAATTATCTATCTAGTGGGATTAGGGAATTTACCCTTGCGGGATTGGGATGAGGCAACAATCGCTCAGGTGGCCAAGGAAATTAGCCAAACTCCACTGGAACAATTGCGCTGGTTATTTCCTAGTCTTTGGGGTGATCCCTACCTGAATAAACCGCCGTTGATTCATAGTTTAATTGGTCTAACCTACCATTTCTGGGGTATCAATGAGGCCAATACTAGACTAATTCCCGCTTTTTTTACAGCTTTATCGGTGCCGCTTCTTTATCTTCTCGGTCGAGAAATTTTTCCGGCTCGTTTGCCAGCTTTACTGTCGGCCTTGATTTATTTAACTCTTTTGCCGGTGGTGCGTCATGGCCGTTTAGCCATGTTGGATGGAGCGGTATTATGTTTTGAAATCCTGATGTTTGTTGGTTTACTGCGCTCACGACGCGATTTACGCTGGTCTCTGGGGGCGGGGTTAGGATTTGCCCTCCTTTGTCTGACTAAGGGGATTATGGGGCTATTATTGGCGGGTATCGGCTTGATTTTTCTGCTCTGGGATACCCCCCGGTTATTAACTTCTGCCTATTTTTGGTCGGGTTGGTTATTGGGAGCAACCCCCGCTTTTGCTTGGTATGCCGCCCAATTTTGGCACTACGAGCGGGAATTTCTCGATTCCCTTTTTGTTCAACAGTTAAAGCGAGTTAGTGACGATCTGGACAATCATCGCGGACCGTTTTGGTATTATCTGCTGGAAATTCTTAAATATAGTTGGCCTTGGTTAATTTTCTCGGTTTGGGGTTTACGTTTAGCTCGTCAGGAATATCTCTACAGTTGGGGGAAGTTACTGTTAGTTTGGACGGGTGTTTATCTGTTCGTGGTTTCGGTAATGGCGACGAAGTTGCCTTGGTATATTCTGCCGATATACCCGGCCTTGGCTTTAGCGGCCGGTTATGCCTTGGCGCAAGTGGGTAATCTTCCCATCGATCGCCCCTATCATCCAATCTGGTCAATTATTCTGGGTATTATCGGCGTTGGGGCGGGTTTATTAGCTTTAATAGCCTATTTTCCAGGTAATTTTGCCGCTATTGAACCTCTCCATCCCTTAATTCTTTTAACCTTATTGTCACTGTCCTTGACCATGGTGACAACGGCGATTTTGTTAGCCCGGCGCTCGCAACAATTCAGCGTGGTTTTACTCTGGGGAATGTTGGTTTCTTTGTTTATTTTCGTCAATTCTCCCCTGTGGATCTGGGAATTAAATGAGAATTTCCCCGTCAAACCGGTGGCGAGTTTAGTGGAGAAATATGTGCCGGCCGATCACCCTGTTTATATTGCTTTTGCCTACGAGCGCCCCTCGTTAAATTTTTATAGT
>NZ_JASJFF010000328.1:0-4171 GCF_030065435.1 Microcystis sp. M53603_WE2 | reverse complement strand
TCAGTTATCAGTTCACTGAGAAAACTCCCCACACCCCACACCCCACACCCCACACCCTCTTTCAAGTCAGGAGACAGGAGATTTGCAGGAGGTCTCTAGAAAAAAACTCTTAAGTTATACTAAAATAGTTAGTACAGATAGGCATCTTCCCAGACGGTGAAAAGGAATTATTTACCCTTGAAAACCACAGTTAAAGTCAGCACACAAACCCAATTACCCCTACATCTAGTTATCACCCATCCCCAGTATCGTTTTATCGATTTATTCGCGGGAATCGGTGGTTTTAGAATCGCTTTGGAGAAATTGGGAGGACGTTGTTTAGGCTATTCAGAAATCGATAAACAGGCCATCCAAGTTTATCAACAGAATTTTATTAGCTATCTCAACAGCGATGAAATTGCTTTCGGAGATGTGAGTAAAATTAGCAATTTACCCGATAATCTGGATCTTATTGTCGGCGGCGTTCCCTGTCAACCTTGGTCGGTGGCGGGATGTTTACGGGGATTTGAGGATCCCCGGGGAAAACTCTGGTTTGATGTGATTAAATTAGTCCAGAAAAGTCAACCCAAAAGCTTTATTTTCGAGAATGTCAGTGGGTTGGCTAGTCCTCGCAATCGGGAGAATTTACAATTAATTATCGATGAATTAACCAGCTGTGGTTATCAAGTTTACTGGCAGTTATTAAATGCCTACGATTTTGGTTTACCCCAGAATCGCGAGAGAGTTTTTATCGTAGGAATTAGAAAAAATATAGATAACTATGAGCGGTTTAAATTTCCTTTACCTTTGGGTATCCATCCCAAGGTTTTAGATATTTTAGAAGACATCAAAAATATTCAACCCGTCGAGAAAGTTAAGTTATCAGCAGATACTTTATTTAATGGTTTTGTTCCTCCATCGAGAACTCGTTTTCAAAAAGAAGATGAATTAAATGACTTCTTTATTTTTTCTGATTTAAGAAATGGCCACACAACTATTCATTCTTGGGATATTATCAAAACTACGGAACGACAAAAAAGTATCTGTTTAGCTTTGCTGAAATTAAGACGCAGTAAAAAGTATGGCGAAAAAGATGGTCATCCCGTGGCTTTTTCTGCTTTTTTGGAAATTATACCCGACCTAAAAATCGAGGAACTCAATCAGTTAGTTTCTCTCGGTATTTGTTGGCAAACGCAGGAGGGTAAGTATGAATTTATTAACTCGAAAAATATGACAGGAATTAACGGCATTTATCGGATTATTTTACCGACGGCCGATATTATTCCTACCCTAACCGCTACGGGTGCTAAAGATTATATTGCCACTATTTCAATTACCGCTACTCATCCCCAAGAATACAAACAATTGTTTTTAAAGAAAATCTATAAACCCAAAAAGTTTCGAGAAATTACTCCCCAAGATGCGCGTAAATTACAAGGATTCCCCGATAATTTTATCTATCATCCACAGTCAGCTATCGCTAAAAAACAATTCGGAAACGCTGTTCCTATAACTGTAGTGGAAGCAGTGGCTAGAAATTTACTAGAAATAATTCGTCCCGATTATTAGACTGCGGGATACTGACTCATCTTAAAATATTTAAAGGCTTAAAAATCCAAGTTTTTGTTGTGGGGAGTCGGTCGTCAGAAGTCGGTCATCAATACCAAATTAGGTTATACTTCATTTTTATGAGAAAGTCTGTAAACTATACTAATTGCTAAGGAGGTTAAAAATTGACACATTTCCTAGTAAAAATCTAACTACTTTAAATTGAAAAAATGATCATGTTTAAACGATACGAAGCTGATGAACAAGTTATATTTCATGGTGATTCTTTGCCGATTTTATCCAGTGAGATTGCCTCTAATTCTGTAGATCTAATTTTTCTCGATCCTCCCTATAATATAGGTAAGCATTTTGCCGATTTTTACGACAAATGGGAATCGGAAAATGATTATATAAATTGGGCAAATCAAATTCTTGATCAGTGTCTTCGTATCTTGAAACCCCAGGGAACATTATATGTTATGGCCAGCACTCAAGCAATGCCTTACTTTGATCTTTACTTAAGACAAAAAATGACGATTCTTAGTCGCATTATCTGGCATTATGATAGTTCAGGAGTACAAGCAACAAAATATTTTGGTTCGATGTATGAACCAATACTTCACTGTGTGAAAGATAAAAATAATTACACTTTTAATTCAAAGGATATTAAGATAGAAGCAAAAACCGGAGCAAAACGAAAACTAATTGATTATAGAAAAGCGATTCCCAGTCAATACAATACAGAGAAAGTACCGGGCAATGTCTGGTATTTCCCTAGGGTAAGATATCGCATGGATGAATACGAAAATCATCCCTCACAAAAACCTGAATCATTGCTAGAAAGAATTATTTTGGCCAGCACTGACAAGAGTGGAATTGTGCTTGATCCCTTTGCAGGAACTTTTACAGCTGCAGCTGTAGCTAAACGTTTGGGAAGAATTTCTATTAGTATAGAATTACAAGAGGAGTATTTAAAAATTGGTCTTCGACGGATTCTCGGATGGCAAGAATACAAGGAAGAAAAGTTACTACCACCTCAAAAAAGCTATAGTAGAAAAAGCGAAAATAAACAAGAATCTAACTTTGTACAGGAGAGTCTTTTCGATGTCGATAGTCAAGCATGAATTCACCAAGATAATTATTAAAATTATCGATAATTACTTTCCCAATCAGGGAAATAGCATTTTAAATGCTAGTGAGTTATTG
The DNA here is from genome assembly GCF_030065435.1 of Microcystis sp. M53603_WE2. Lineage (NCBI taxonomy): Bacteria > Bacillati > Cyanobacteriota > Cyanophyceae > Chroococcales > Microcystaceae > Microcystis > Microcystis sp. M53603_WE2. Next base: position 1,438 of record NZ_JASJFF010000328.1, on the reverse strand, counting down.
CAATATTTGAACATTAAAACTAGAGCCGCTAATCGAGGTTCTAAATCCCGAGCAGGATTGGCTAACCATTATGCCATTTATGTTTTAGTGGAAGACTATATTAATAATGAGTTTCATCTTAAGGATGGATACGACGAGTATCAAGGCGCTCAGTATATGACACTTTTTCGCAGGCAAAGGGAGCTTCCTTTTGGCGATAAATTACAAAATCATGCTCTCAATCATCGATTAAATCAGGAATTTAAAAAGTATTTTCCTACTTTATCTTATCTGCCGATAATTAGAGATGTTAAAACCAATAGATACTGGATTAATGAGAATCTAATTAAGTTTTATCTAGAGGGTAATCAAGTTAATATTGCGCCAGTGATTATAGATATAATTGATGCCTATGTGCAAACAAGACAAAAAGCATTTAATCAATTTATCAGCTATTGTCAACAGATGATTGATATTCAACAGCAAGATCCCCAGAAAGCCATTGAATTTATTCGGAGTTTACTCAGACCAAACATTGATGCTAGAGTTTTTGAGATTGTCAGTTATGCAATTCTTAAAGAGTATTATGGGGAACAGAAAATATATTGGGGATGGTCGCCTGAACGCTTAAACTCTGAATACTTACTTTTATATAAAACTGGTCGAACAAATGCCAATGACGGGGGGATAGATTTTGTCATGAAACCCCTAGGTCGATTTTTTCAAGTTACGGAAACGATAGCTGCTGATAAATATTTTTTAGATATTGATAAAGTGCAAAAATATCCCATTACTTTTGTGGTTAAAACCGAGCAGACTTGCGAGGAAATTTTAGAAAAAGTTGCGGAGCAAGCTAAGATAAGATACAAGATCAGGGCAATTGTCGAAAGATATCTAGAATCGGTAGAGGAAGTGATCAATATTCCCGAATTAATCAACCGTTTTGAGCGGGTTTTAGCTCAAGGTAAAGGAGGAGCGGTAATTGCAGAAATGGTTTTACAGAGCCGGATTGAGTTTAACCTAGAATCAGAGCCATAAAGATATCTAACTCCCCAGCTAAACTAGAATAGAAAGATAGGAAAGCGATCAAAATTAGAATGACGACCGAAATTGAAAAAGAACTAGAAACCGGCGAAGCTGTCTTGGAAAAACGGCGAAATTTTGCCATTATCTCCCACCCTGACGCGGGAAAGACCACCCTGACCGAAAAACTGTTACTATACGGGGGTGCAATCCATCAAGCGGGTGCAGTCAAAGCAAGACGCGACCAACGCAAGGCCACCTCCGACTGGATGGAAATGGAAAAACAACGGGGAATTTCGATTACTTCCACGGTTTTACAGTTCGATTATCGTGATTTTCAGATTAATCTCCTCGATACTCCCGGCCACCAAGATTTTAGCGAAGATACCTATCGTACCCTAGCCGCTGCCGATAATGCGGTGATGTTAATCGACGC
>NZ_JASJFF010001212.1:0-2740 GCF_030065435.1 Microcystis sp. M53603_WE2 | reverse complement strand
TGTTGGTGGGGGCAGGGTGTGGGGTGTGGGGTGTGGGGTGTAGGGTTTTACCGATTTTGAGGTAGTCAGTTACCTAATTTTCAGGGAAAAAGTACCTGAATTTTACCCCCGATCCCTCCAATGGTCGGCACTTTTTGAGGAAAAAAAAGTCTAAAAGCCTTATCCAACAAGGTTTTTAGACTTATTCAGCAAGCCCTAAGTAGTAGTGCAAAGCTCAACTTTGTGTACTTTGTGTCTCTGTGGTTCACAAAAACAAAAAAGGCTTAATTTAGCAACACTATTAAAACTGTAAAAACTTTTTAATTTGTGTCCAAAGATTGGTAAAAGACTCTTTCATTTCCTCCTTAATTTTCCAGCGTTTAAATGCCTCTTCGTAGGCAATTCCTTGATTTTGAAAAGTTTTCCAAGCGGAAAGAGAAAGAGGTAAACCCATCAGCAAAAAGATATAAATTGCCCAAGAAATTGTTCCCGCACTAATTAAATTAATGGTAAGAAAAAAACTATTAATAATCAGATAGCGAACGGTTTTATGTTTTAGCTCCTCGCGACGAAAGCGATCGAATTCTTGCCGTTTATAACTGAGCATTTTTGACTCTTGCCAGTCCTTTTCCGCCGCTTCCAAGTCTTTAACTTCAATAGCTAAATCGTCAGCAATTTCTAACAACTGTTGGCGGGTAATTTCTCCCTTATCCCCTTGACGGGAGATAGCCAAATAGAGAATTTCCTGCACATCCTCTTGACTGTAGGATTGGGGAGGGAAAAAATCGGGGTTTGGCATAGCGATAGAGAAAGAAATAGGTTCCTTCTCTATTATGGGCGATCGATTAGCGATTGACAGTTAGACGAGACAGGGAGTTTTTAGCTGATTCCACCATGCTTCTAAATCCTGCAAAGAGCGATCGGCATATTGACCGTAACGTTCCCGTTTATTGCGGATTTTTCTGGTAAAATTCGGCAAAATGCCAAAATTTGGCGGCATCGGTTGAAAATGTTTCGGTTCGGCACTGCTGATAAACTCAAATAATGACCCCATCATCGTTGTGGTTGGCAATGTCACCGTTTCTAATCCTAAAGCTAAACGAGCGGCATTAGTTCCCGCTAACCATCCCCCAGCAGCCGCAGCCGTATAGCCTTCCGTGCCGATTAACTGTCCTGCCGCTAATAGCGTCGGTCGCGATTTAAACTGGAGACTGGAGGATAATAACTGGGGAGAATTGATAAAGGTGTTTTTGTGCATCACCCCCATGCGGACAAATTCGGCCTTTTCTAACCCCGGAATCAGACGGAAAACCCGTGTTTGTTCACCCCATTTTAAATTAGTTTGAAATCCTACCATATTCCACAATTGCCCCGCTTTATCTTCCATTCGCAACTGTATAACTGCGTAGGGACGTTGATCCGGATATCTGGTATCCGCTAATCCCACTGGTTTCAGGGGACCAAAACGCATGGTATCCTCTCCCCGACAGGCTAATTCTTCGATCGGCAGACAAGCCTCGAAAAATTTGGCATTTTCTCGCTCAAAATCCTTTAATTCTGCTTGTTCTGCCTGTTTTAACTCTTGCCAGAAATGCAGGTATTGTTCCCGATCCATGGGACAATTGAGATAGGCGGCCTCACCTTTATCGTAACGGGAGGCCAGAAAAGCGATCGATCGATCAATAGATTCCCCTAGAATAATCGGACTAGCGGCATCAAAAAAGCTCAGATAGTCCAGGCCGGCGAAATTTTGCAGATCTGCGGCCAAGGCAGCACTGGTTAACGGTCCAGTGGTTAAAACGACGATACCATCCCGGGGAATTTCCGTGATCTCCTGACGTTTTAAGGTGACTAGAGGGTGGTTAGCCAAGATTTCCGTCAAATTTCGACTAAAGACCCCTCGATCGACCGCTAAAGCCCCTCCTGCGGGGACACTGTGCTGATCGGCCTGGGCAATAACTAGAGAATTTAAGCGTCGTAATTCTTCATGGAGTAACCCGGTGGCGCGATCCACCGCCATGGCACCAAAGGAGTTACTACAGACTAATTCGGCTAAAAATTGGCTATGGTGGGCGGGACTAGAGCGAATTGGGCGCATTTCGTACAGGATCACGGGAATACCTGCTTGGGCTATCTGCCACGCCGCCTCAGTCCCCGCTAATCCTCCACCAATTACATGAATAGGGCGATCGATCATAGTTGGGAGAAAATGGGTAGAGTTATGATTATTTTAAAATGAGCAATTGTTAGGTTTGTTAGGCCACCTAGAGGGCCGACCCTAAAAACCTCAGTTCGATGGTGATCATCGGTCGTCAGTGAAGAAAACCTTTATAGACAAAACTTTCATGCAGAAACCTCAAGTTATTTTTCTCGATGCTGTGGGTACTCTTTTTGGCTTGAAAGGCAGTGTCGGAGCAATTTATAGTCAAATAGCGGCGGATTTTGGGGTAGAGGTGGCGGCCGAGAGTCTAGAACAGTCTTTCTCCGCTATTTTCCCCACTTCTTCCCCCCTAGCTTTTCCTGACGTTGAACCAGCACAAATTCCTGAGTTAGAGTATTGCTGGTGGCGATCGCTGACTGGAGCAGTTTTTAATAATTTGGGTTATCTGGAACGATTTCCCGATTTTGAGGCTTTTTTCGGCGAACTTTATCGTCATTTTGCCACGGCCGAGCCTTGGGTTCTGTACGGGGATGTAATTCCTACTTTAAGACTCTGGCAGATTCAGGGGATCGAGTTGGGCATTATTTCTAATTTTGATAG
>NZ_JASJFF010000428.1:0-4853 GCF_030065435.1 Microcystis sp. M53603_WE2 | reverse complement strand
TGATCGCGATCTGGATCGGATCGAGCGAAGAAAAACCAATAACAGCTTTAGAGGAAAATCAGTTAGGAGAAAGTCAAGAGAATTAAGAGCCGATCCTCGGTCTCTACTATACAATTAGGGAAGTTTGTTATCTACAACACTCGATCGCTACCTAGGGTTTGCTGAAAAAGTAGGGGCGAAGCATTCGGATAGGAAATCTACGGTTTCAGCGATAGGTTATGCCCGAATGCTTCGCCCCTACAAGACCACGATTCTCTGAAAATCTTGCACTTGTTTTGCGAAATAGACCCCTAAAACCCTTACCTCGTCTATATTTCACATTTATTCAGCCAACCCTAATTAATTATCTCCTCGCCAAAAAAAATCAGGAGCAGAATTTCCACTCCCGATAACCTATTCACTTTAGACTTGCCAATTTATTGGAATATACTGGCAACCTTGGCGCTTACGTCCGGTTGAGTTTCAGCGTAGATATTTTGACGAGTAGCGGCGATTTCTGTGTAAGCTTGACGCACTTCCGAGTTAACTGCCACCGTTTTCACATCGTAGATACGGGTAGCCAGTTGGGGATAGAAACCGATAGCGACAATCAAAGCGAGGAAAGAGACAGCGATAAAGATTTCTCTGGGTTTAGCGTCAATATATTCTGATTCGTCAGGAAGGACACAGCTAGTACCGAAACAAACTGCTTGTTCGTTACTTTTGTTGGGGAGAATGTTAGTAATATCGCAGGAAGAACCATCTCCGTAGAAAACTTGACGAAGCATGGAGAGTAGATAAATCGGGGTGAGGATTAAACCAACGGAAGCGAGGAAGACAGTCACAACCCGGAAGGTTTGGCTATAAACGTCACTGCTAGTGACACCGATGAATACAGTAATTTCACTGGCAAAACCGCTCATTCCGGGTAACGCTAGGGAAGCCATGGCGCCGGCAGTAAAGAGAGCGAAGACTTTCGGCATCGCTTGGGCAATCCCACCCATCTCGTTTAAAGCTAAGGTATGGGTGCGGTCGTAGGTGACACCAGCAAGGAAGAATAAGACGGCGGCAATTAAACCATGGGAGAGCATTTGTAACATAGCGCCGCTAATACCCACATCGGTAAAGGAAGCAATCCCTAAAAGGACGAATCCCATGTGTGAAACCGAGGAATAAGCGAGACGGCGTTTCATGTTTTGTTGACCGAAGGAAGCGAAAGCACCGTAGATAATATTAACGACACCGAGAATCGCTAGAATCGGGGCAAAGTAGATGTGTGCATCGGGTAGAAGCCCCATATTAAGACGGATTAAACCATAACCACCCATTTTGAGGAGAACACCAGCGAGAATCATCGATACAGGTGCAGAAGCTTCACCGTGAGCATCGGGGAGCCAAGTATGGAGGGGGAAGATGGCGAGTTTGACCCCGAAAGCGATTAATAAACCAGCGTAAAGGACTAATTCTAAAGCGAGGGGATAATCTTTAAATCCTAATTCCGCCATATCAAAGGTCATTGCACCACCACCGTAAAGGGCCATGGCTAGACCGGCAACGAGGATGAAGATAGAAGCGGCGGCGGTGTAGAGTAAGAATTTAGTGGCGGCATAACGACGTTTTTGACCACCCCAGATGGAAACGAGTAGATAAACGGGAATTAACTCGATTTCCCACATTAAGAAGAATAATAATAAGTCTTGGGCAACGAAAACACCAATCTGAGCGGCGTAGAGCAACAGCATCAGGAAGTAGAATAAACGGGGTTTACGGTCCACTTGCCACGCGGCCAAGATAGAAAGGGTTGTCACTAATCCTGCTAATAAAACTAACGGTGCTGAGATACCATCCACTGACACCGCCCAACTTAAACCAATTTGGGGAACCCAATCGATTTTTTCCACTAATTGTAGGTTGGGGTTGCTTAAATCATATTTTTGTAAAAAGACGTAGCACATTAAAACAAAGTCTGCTAGTCCGACTCCAAGAGCGAACCAACGAACAGTTTTTCCTTCTTTGTCGGGGATTACAGGGATCAGGAAGGAGGCAAGCAAGGGGAGCAAAATGATGGCAGTGAGCCAGGGGAAGTTAGCCGTTAGCATGGCAGTAAGAAAAAATACCTATTTCGTTATGTGTTCATTTTATGCGACTTTGTAAAATTTTGTGAATATTTTTTGTCCTACCTTTACCATAGGCTTTTATCTATAATTGGCGCATCATCATCGATTAACCCAAATAAGCTTGTTTGACCCGCTCATCCCTGAGTAAATCCCCGGCTTCTCCTGCGATAGTCAAGCGTCCCGCTTCCAAAACATAGCCGCGATTGGCAGTTTCTAGGGCTAAATTGGCGTTTTGTTCCACTAACAGGATAGTTACTCCCGATTCGTTTAATTGACGGATAATACTGAAGATTTCTCGCACTATCTGCGGCGCTAGTCCTAAACTGGGTTCGTCTAGTAACAATAACTTGGGACGACTCATTAAAGCTCTGGCAATCGCCAGCATCTGCTGTTCCCCACCGCTTAGGGTTCCCGCTAACTGCTCTCGGCGCTCCGATAGTCGGGGAAACAGTTGCAACTGCTCTTCGATATCGCTTTTTACTCCTAGGCGATCGCTTCTCGTATAAGCACCTAACTGCAAATTTGTCAAGACTGTTTGACGCGCTAAGATTCTTCTCCCTTCCGGACTATGGGCAATTCCCCGTTTAACGATTTCATGGGGTGGTAAATGGGTAATATCTTGACCCTGATAAATTATTCGCCCCGTCTTTGCCGTTAAAATCCGAGATATCGTCTTTAGAGTCGTCGTTTTTCCTGCTCCGTTCGCTCCAATCAGGGTGACAATTTCCCCCTTTTCTACCCTTAAGCTAACCTGCTGTAATGCCTTTATTCCGCCATAATTAACCGATAAATCGCTAATTTCTAACATAAACCCAGTCAAATCCCAATAGGATCACTATAGCAGTTACCAGTGATCAGTTATCAGTTACCAGTGATCAGTTATCAGTTACCAGTGATCAGTTATCAGTTACCAGTGATCAGTTATCAGTTACCAGTGATCACTGATCAGATGTGAGTTTTTAGTCAGTCCCGATGAAAAAATTTTCACCCCCACAGATGAAAGAGGTTTCCTTCCCTACACCCCACACCCCACACCCTACACCCTCTTTCAAGTCAGGGATAAGGAGGAATCCCGATCATTTGTACTGAATTTTCCAAGACGCATTATTGAGTGAGGGGTATTGAGTAGCATTAACAGTGCTGTCTTTTCACTGCTTACTGTTTACTGATAACTGTTTACTGATAACTGATAACTGATTATCTGCCTAAAACTTCCAAGACAACTGGGGCAACTCCCGATTGGAAAACACCGATAATCGCTGCCGCACCTCTGGAGAGATCGATGACGCGACCACCGCTAAACGGACCGCGATCGTTAATTCGCACCACCACCGAGCGCCCGTTACGCAGATTAGTTACCCTAACCTTGGTGCCGAAAGGTAGATAGCGATGGGCGGCGGTTAAACTACTAGAGTTAAAAGTCTCACCACTAGCGGTGCGACGACCGTGGAAACCAGGACCATACCAAGAGGCCATTCCCTTTTTACGGGGGCGACTGCTGGTTTTTACCGCTGGGCTTGTTTTCGGCTTCTCTGCTGGTGTCACTGAGGCAGGATTGCTGGCTGGGGCATTAGCCGGGGCCGGCTTGACTTGATTGGGTTGTGATTGGGGTTGTCCCGTCGAAGGAATGGCCTCTTGGGTCTGGGGTGTAACGCTTGCAGGGACGGTATTTTCTTTGTCCACTAGGGACTCCAAAGTTTTTAGAATTTCGTTAGCATTATCTTGAACCGAACGTGATACTTTAATATCTGAATCAGTTGTTCGACTATTAGAAAAAGCGGACAGAATGGTTTGAGAAGTGGACTCGATAACAGTTTGACGACCTAAGCTAATGTCCGTCAGGCTGTTGCTGTGTCCTGCTGTCTGGGAACAAATTATCGAGGCTGTAGTCCCCACTACGGTAAGGGCAGTTACAGCTTGTAGTTTGTTGACCAATTGTTTATTCATAGACTTTCTTATTGTGCGTTAGCAAGTTCCCAATGCAAAGCTGAAGGAACTTGCTAACATTCCTTTGTGCTTGCAGAGCTAACTTGGTTGCTTTCTGTTCAACCGTATCACGGAAAATCGGTTGGTCATTACGAGAATTTATATCGTTATCGGGCAAGAGAATCAAAAATTTAAATAAAGGGTTGACTGGCGCTAAAAACCAAGTTAAGATGAAGGGTTTTTAATTTTTTGTGTCCTAGAGGGGATCAAGGTTAGGAAAACTTAGGGAATTAGGGAAATTTCGAGGGGGAATAATGCTAGTATTGACAAGGCTTTCAAGGATTATCAGCCCTCCTCGATTTCTCTCTATCGATGCAGATAATGGTTAATAAAACTGTTATCTTTGCTACAAAAAACCAGATTTTTAAGATAAATGTCAAATCGGGTTAAAGGTCAGAGATTAAAAATTATAATAGGGGCTTGACAAAGAACTAAAAATAAGCTGTTATTAGCCAAACTTAACTATAAAATCAGAAATGTTAATGGATGCTAATACTAAATCCTCTTTAAAAGGGATAGGGAAGTGGGGAAGTGGGGAAGTGGGGAAAGAAACCTCTTTCATCTGTGGGGGTGAAAATTTTTTCATCCGGCCCGACTCCTAACCCCACGAAAAGCTTTTTCGGCAAACCCTATCTAGGGTCTGCTGAATAAATCTAAAAACCTTGTTGGATAAGACTTTTGGACTTTTTTCCCCTCAAAAAGTGCCAGCCATTGCGGGGATCGGGGGAAAATTCAGGTACTTTTTCCCTGAAAATTAGGTAGTTGACCACC
>NZ_JASJFF010001402.1:0-1851 GCF_030065435.1 Microcystis sp. M53603_WE2 | reverse complement strand
GGATCATTTTCGGAATAGGGGGCATTTTTACCATCAAAAACTAAATCGGTAGAGGTAAAAACTAGCGGTATTTGATATTGACTACACAAACGGGCAATTTCTAGAGAAGCTGTCAGATTAATTGCCTCGGATGCTTGGGGAAATTCTTGACAGAGATTCGGTTTTGATTGGGCAGCCGCATGAATTACCGCGTCGGGTTTAATCTGTTGAAAAAGTTCTTTAACTGCGGCTAAGTCTGTTAAGTTAATTTTAATTAAATTCGGGTCATTACTATTGACATTGTGATTAAAGTATGTACCAAAACTTGCCCAGTATGAGCGAGTTTTTTGGTAAATATGCCAACCTAAAAACCCACTAACTCCAGTGATTAACAGCCTTTTCATAGTTTAGAGATTAAATCCTTTTTCGTAGACTAAAAACTGCACTTGCGGTTCCAAAGGTTCACTAACTAAACCAATTCCTGCAAATCCCCATCGCTGCATCAGTCCCTTTAATTGTGTTCCTGAGAGAGTTTCCACAGAAAAATTATTGGCTAAATCCTGAGCATGGGTATTGATATAACTTAAAGCATCGTAGGATTCTTTAAACAGAAGCAGATAACTAGCCGGAGTTTCGCTTTCACCTTTTCTCAGACGCGCTACTAGATATTGTCCGTCTTGTTTTGACCTGAGTAAATAATGCGTAGTTGCTAACATAGTTTATTAAGTGAAAAGTGAAAAGGAAAAAAGGGGTTGGGTGGGGGTACATCCCATTTTTGTAAATCTACTGAGTTGGGATTTTTAAAGGGAAACTATCTTCTAAAATTGGTCATTACTTCCGATTTTACCACTCAATCCAAGCCTTTGGGGGGTTCTACCCCCCAAACCCCCCGTTGGGGGCGTGGCGCCGCCCCCAAACCCCCCGCGCATTAGTTTTTCGGTGGGATGCTTACACGCAGCTGCTGATACATCTGTAATAATTTAAGGGTCACTGATAATTGCTTATTGTCCCTATTTCTGCAAATGTGAGATGCACCCGTTGGGTAGTGGGAAATTTAGCTGAAATTTCCCTATCACCCTACTTTAAATCCTCCAATTTAATCCTAGGATCTACAGCTTTGAGAAGTAAATCAGCCAGGAGATTACCGATAATCAACATAGTAGCACCCATCATTAAACTGCCCATAACTAAATATAAATCTTTAGCCGTCACAGCTTGCAAAATTAAGCGACCTAATCCTGGCCAATTAAAGAAAAATTCGGCGATAAATGCCCCACTTAACAAACTAGAAAATTCAAAGCCCAAAAGAGTTATCAGGGGATTAATAGCATTGCGTAAAGCGTGGACATAGATAACTTTATTTTCCGGTAAACCTTTCGCCCTCGCGGTTTGAATATAATCCTGTCGCAGAACATCTAATAATTGTCCCCGCATCAATCTTTGTAATCCCGCAAAACTGGTAACTGTCAGGGCAATAGTTGGTAAAATCATGTGCCAAGCGATATCTAAAACTTTACCGATAGGGGAATATTCAGAATAGTTAATACTGGTCATATCACCCACTGGTAAAAGCGGCGAGACATTTTGGGCGAGAATTAGCAGTAAAAGGGCAGTGATAAAACTGGGGAACCCTTGACCAATATAACTGATAACTCGGAAAAATTTATCGATAAATTGGTTTTGTTTGACGGCGCTGAGAATGCCCAAGGGAATTGCAATCGCCCAGGTTAAAATGATGGAAGTCAAAGACATTAATAACGTCGCTGGAATTCTCTCTAATAATAGGGAAGACACGGGACGAAAATAGGTAAAACTCAGACCAAAATTAAACTGAGTTACCACTTGCCACAACCATTTAAAATACTGGACAAT
>NZ_JASJFF010000621.1:0-9501 GCF_030065435.1 Microcystis sp. M53603_WE2 | reverse complement strand
CCTGGTGTCTTTAACGTGATGGCACCACTCCGATTCCATCCCGAACTCGGTTGTGAAACTTCACCGTGGCCAAGATACTTGTCGGGTTGCCGACCGGGACAATAGCTCGATGCCAGGATTATTCTTTCCTACCCCTCAATCCGACAAGATTGGGGGGTTTGGTTTTTAGGAAAAATCAGAGGATTTTAAATCTAAACCTCGCTCAAATATTGTATCTATGGCTAACATTTCTCCGTCGCTAGTCATAAATTTATGATCTTTGGTTGCTTGGATAGTTTGCCCATTTTCTAGGGTGTATTCAAAGACTTCTTGTAAACCTCGCTCGTGCCATTGAGAGATTGGTTGACTATAAACAAAACCATTTTGGTCAACAGTATAAACAGTGCAGTTAATTTCTTCGCTCACAATTTTAGCAATTGGTAATAATCCGTATTCCTCAGTTAAAATTAACGTCTCACCTCCCAGACAATATTCGGCAAAATTTACCATCTGTTCAAAGAGATTTTCAGCGATTCTTTTTTCCACACCATTTTTAGCAGCACCATCGATAAACATCTCCCTTTGTTTCTGCATTTCGGAGGCTTTTTTCTTACCCATTGCCCGACGCAATAGATCCGCTTCTCCTAGAGAATAACCGGCTAAATCCTGCGCCATTTTCATAATCTGTTCTTGATAGACTAAAACTGCGTAGGTTTCCTTAAGAATTGGTTCCAATAAAGGATGATCATAACGAATGGGTTCTCTACCGTGTTTTCTGCCAATAAAGAGAGGAATTAATCCCGCATCTAAAGGTCCGGGGCGATAGAGTGCTAAGATTGAAGATATGTCCTCAATACCCGATGGTTTTAACTCTTTAACGATCTGTTTCATCCCCGATGATTCTAACTGGAAAATACCTTCTAAATCCCCTTCTTCTAGTAATCCGTGGGTTTTGAGAATATCGGGAGGTAGTTTTTTATGTTCCCCTTTAGCCCGAATTTGCAGGGCTTTTCTTTCATCTAAAGGCAATTGATCAAGATCGATATCTATGCCCTGATTTTGTTTAATTAAATCGGCGGTTTTTTTCAAAGTGGTTAAATTTCTTAACCCTAAAAAGTCCATTTTTAACAATCCCAATGATTCTAAATCCTCCATGAAATATTGGGTAATTACCGCCCCATCATTATTTTTCTGGAGGGGAACCACTTCATCTAAAGGTTGGGAAGAAATGACGACTCCCGCAGCATGAACTCCGAAGGTTTTGTTAGTACCTTCGATACGAATTGCCATATCTAACCAATGACGCACATGGGGTTCCGTATCGTATCTTTCTTTAAACGCTGGTTCGGGAGTTTCATCGGAAATCATCACTTTTAAAGGTGTGGGTTTACCGCGAGAAACGGGAATCATTTTCGCCATTTTATCCGATTCGGCGTAGGGAATATCTAACACCCGCGCCACATCTTTTAAGACAGCTTTTGATGTCATGCGGTTAAAAGTAATGATTTGGGCAACATTAGCCTCCCCGTATTTTTCCGTGACGTATTGGATCATTTCATCCCGTCTCTCGATACAGAAATCCGTATCAATATCAGGCATAGATTTCCGTTCAGGATTGAGAAAACGCTCAAATAATAAACCGTGATGAACGGGATCAATATTGGTTATTTTTAAAGAATATGCTACCAAAGAACCCGCCGCAGAACCGCGTCCTGGACCGACGGGAATATCATGATCTCTAGCATATTTTATATAGTCCCAAACGACGAGAAAATAGGTAGAAAATCCCATTTTCTGTAGCATTTTTAATTCGTATTCAAGCCTTTCTTTGTAAACAGGCTCAATCTCGTGACGAGAAGGACATTTTAATCTTTCTAGTAATCCTAACCAAGCAATTTCTTCTACATAACTATCAGCAGTATGTCCCGCAGGAACTGGATAATTAGGCAGTCTTGGTTCATTAAATATGTTATAAGGTTCGACTTTTTCTGCTACTTCTAAGGTGTTATTAATCGCTTCTTCAATCACATCTTCGGGCAGATGATCACGGAAAAGTAAACGCATTTCATCAGCAGATTTTAAGTATTCTGTACCGCTATAACGGAGGCGTTTGTCTTCAGTAATTAACTTGGCAGTTTGAATACAAAGCAAGGCATCGTGGGCCTCTACATCGTAACAGGAAATAAAGTGAGAATCGTTAGTAGCAACTACTTTAATTCCTAACTCTTTAGCAATTTTAACTATTTCTACATTGACAATCCGATCTTCTTTAGAACCGTGGTCTTGAATTTCTAAATAAAAATCATCACCAAAAAGTTTTTTATACCATTTAGCGGTTTCCTTAGCCAGTTTCCTGTTATTAGCTAAAATCGCTTGGGGAATCTCTCCACCCAAGCAAGCACTGGTAACTATCAATCCTTCGTGGTATTGTTGGAGTAACTCTTTATTGATACAAGGACGAGCAAAAATACCTTTACCTTGAATACCTTTCAGATTAGAAATAGTTGTTAATTTAACTAGATTTTTATAGCCTTGGGTATTTTTGGCTAAAACAACTTGATGATATTTTCGGTGGCGAAGATTGACTTCAATATCGCCATTGACTATATACATTTCGTTGCCAATAATTGGTTTTATTCCCTTATTACGGCAGGTTTTAATTAATTCGATCGCACCATACATGACTCCATGATCGGTTAAAGCGATCGCTGGTTGTCCTAATTCAATCGCTCGATCAATTAGTGCCGGTAATTGGGAAGCACCATCAAGTAAGCTATAATCACTGTGAATATGTAAACCGACAAAAGACATAATTTTTCAGAAAAAAGTGACAAGGAAAAAGAAAAAAAACAGAATTTACTTACTTTTAATTTTCAGCAATTACAGTCTATTTTTAGGGTTGATTGAGAATCCTATAGGGGAAAGAACTTTCTTCTAAATTAAACCATTGTTCTCGCAGTTTCTGGTTATCATTGCTGCCGACGACAGTATCAACAAATTTTTTCCATTCGGGATCGTTTTTGGGTAAAATACAGCCATAAAGTTCGGTGGTAATCGGTTGACTGGGTAGTAGCACAAATTGTCGCGGATCCTGTCCTTGTTTAACGAGTTCCCCCAGTAGAAGAATTCCATCACTAACCACTGCGTTTACTTCTCCCCTTTGTAATTTTGCCACTGCCTCACTTCGATCGCTGACAGCTTGCCAATTAGCCAGAGGATAGATATAACGAATAATACTATCGGTGGTGGTGTGGGGAATATAGGCGATCGCAACTGCCGCTAAAGTGTTATTAATATCTATTTTATCAACATTTTCCCTTTTAGTTAGAAATTGCGCTCCTGTCATAAAATAGGGAATAGAAAAATTAACCTTTTCTAGTCTTTCTTCCGTAATTGTTGCCGCATTACAGGATAAATCTACTTGTCCCTGTTCCACTTGCTGAAAACGATTATTAGTCGTCGCTTCTATAAAGGTTATTGTAATCGGTTTACCTAATTCTTGTGCTAATCGACGTTGGACTAAGCGCATTAATTCCACTCCGTAACCTGTCCATTGTCCCGTTTTATCATCGATATAACTAAAGGGAGTAGCATCTTTTCTGGCTGCCGCTTTTAATTCTCCCGTGCGAGCAATTCTTTGTAAAACTGTTTCTGCCAAGGCTGATAAATGTAGATTATTTATCAGTAAAAGACCTAGAAAAATCAACCAAAAGTTTTTAGACATATCAAGAAAGCAAGAAGGAGATAGGGAGAAAAAAGCTAACGGCCGATGTGCGATTAGCAAATGCTGCTATATTTTAACTAGAGCTTGCTGAATAAATCTAAAAACCTTGTTGGATAAGACTTTTAGACCTTTTTAAAATCCAAAAGTGCCTCGTCTGGGAGTGATCAGGGGGAAAATCCCTGGACTTTTTCCCTGAAAATTAGGTAATTGAACAGATGAAAATCGGTAAAACCCTACACCCCACACCCCACACCCTACACCCTACCCCCACCGAAAAACTTTTTGCCGCAAACCCTAACTACGATCCTCGAATAATCCACTCAAACGTTCTACTTCTGTTTGTGCTGTGTACATAGGAGTTCCAGCCAGAATTCCGGTAACATTGCGGAAAGGTTGACCGATGTGCATACCTTGATGATCGATCGAAAACTCACGAATATCCTTATCGTGCATAGAACCGCGCATTTTTAAAACAGTGATACCGCGGCGCATTTCTCCATACATTTCCACATAACGCAGCAGAATAATTGAATCGGTAATTGTAGAAATATGCGCTTCTGTGATCGAGGAACCTCCTAATAAAGTGGGAGTGGTGGAAGTAAATAATCCTCCCACCTCTTTTTGCTTAATAAAAGAAGTCAAACCGATAATAAATTCCCGAAATCCTTTCAGATTAGAAACCCTTTCTAAAGCAGATAAACTATCTACTGCCACTCGATTAGGTTGAAACTCCTCGATAATTTCCTTCATCATAATTAAATGATTTTCTAAACCCGTAGTTTCGGGATAACGGCAGACTACCTTTAATTTACCTTCCTTTTCCATGCGGTCATAATCCACACCCCAACCGGTAGCATTTCTAAATAACTGTTCTCGACTTTCCTCGAAGGCAAAAATTAAACATCTTTCCCCATTGGTTACTCCCCCAGCCATAAATTCTGTCACCATCAGGGTTTTTCCTGTTCCTGTGGCTCCCGAAACCAAAATAACCGAATCGCGGAAGAAACCACCCCCACAGATTCTATCGAGTTCCAAGCTGCCAGAAGTAATGCGAATATTAGAGGATTTTTGTTCTAATTCAATGGCTGATAAAGGAATAATCACAGCCCCTTTATTGGGAATAATTGTAAAAGGAAATTCTCCTTTTTGGTGATCGGTTCCCCGATATTTTAAAATTTCGATCGTCCTTCTTCTTTTCTCATCGGTTAAAACGTTGCGTAAAATCACCACATTATCGGCCACAAACTCCTCCACCCCATAACGACTGATTTCGCCGTATTCTTGGGTTCTTTCTGCGGTCATAATCGCTGTTACTTCCAATTCTCGCAAAGCGGTTGCCAGACGAAAAAGATCACTTCTCACTTGAGCGCTATCACTTAAATGGCTGAAAATTGCGCCTAAAGAATCCATAGACACCCGTTTGGCTTTATTTTTGCGGATAGCAAACTCAATGCGAGCGATTAATGCGCCTAGGTCGTATTCTCCCGTCACCATCGGCTTTTCTTCCGGTTGGGGGGAAGCATCGACAAAGGCCCATTGACGATTCTCCTCCCACTGCCGGATATTCCAACCAAAACCACCCATATTTTTTCTTAGTGCTTGGGGTGGCTCCTCGAAGGTGACAAAAACGCCATTTTCTCCATTTTTGATGCCTTCTGCGAGAAATTGACAGGCAAAAACCGTTTTAGCACTTCCTGCCGTCCCCGCTATCAAAGTTGCTCTTCCTTTCGGTAATCCCCCTTCCGAAAGAAAATCAAAGCCGGGGATTCCTGTTTCTAACTTCTCAATCAACTCTAGGGGATTATTTTGCGTCATTCTAAGTTCTCTATGAAAACGAGCTAATGTTTATTGTACCTATTTCAGTGACCAGCGATACCAGAAATTCATCCCTAGTTGGGGTGTATCAAGAAAATTCAGTGAGCGTTGTTAACTTTTATGACAATATCGACTAGATTATCCACATTATCTGCTGAGAATTTCTCGAATATAAATGATCAATAAATAATCCCAAGAGCTTATTTTTCAAGAAAATATTAAGTAGGCTGTGTTAGCGCAGTAAGGTAGTTAGGGTTATATCCCCGCACAAAATTTACCCAAAACAGGAATAGAAATAAAAATCATCTCATCTAATAAAAACAAGATTACTGCTGTTACTATCGTCCTAATTGCCCAATTTAATCTAATTGCTTTTTGCTCTCTAATTTTAGAGATTATAACTAAAGTTTCTGTTTGTAAATATTGTATTAAAGCCGTTAGATAGTCTTCTTCCTCTGCTTGGTTTCATTCCTCAGCAAGCAATTGTTCTGGTAGGATAATTTCACCACCCACTACTGGGGATAGACCCCATAATCCTAAGCCAATAGTAATAATTGTGAATAAATAAGCCAAAAATTTCAAAAGATAGCAGCTAAGACAAGGATAAATAGACTGGTTACATTCAAGGGAAACTATATAAGCAGGTAAATCTTTGCCAAAATTAACCAAAACACCGCTAATAGTCAGAATCAAAGTAAGTTTTGTATTTAGTTGATTAATACTATCCTTGACAACTTTGATAGAGTTTAAGGTATAATCATAGGTAAGCCGAATATTTGTCATACTTATTTGCTCTACTATGGAACATACAACCGATAATAATCAAAATCAGCAAAAAACCGACAATCAACAAGAAAAAACAGCAACAGGGAAGAAACCCGTGCTGAAGATTGATCCTAAGAGAACTATACCCTACATACAGGAAGGAATCAAACCGAAAAATAGATAAATTCTGTTTATTTCAGGGTTCCTTGAGATGCGTAAAATGATGACGCATCTCAAGGAAAAATCAAGTAAATTTCTCTAACTATAAAGGAACTTGAGTAATCCAATCTTGATACTTTGGTTCCTGATTAAGAACGATAGAACTTAACTTTTCTTTTAACTGATAAGTAATCGGTTTAGCCGCAGGTAAAGAAAAAGTTTCAATCCTTTTAATCGGAGTAATTTTCGCCGCAGTGCCACTTAAAAACACCTCATCAGCGATAAATAACTCCGTCTTATCTACGGGTCTTTCAATAACCGGAATACCCAAATCCCGCGCGATAGTTAAAACACTATCTCTAGTAATACCCTCTAGGATATCTTGGTCAAAACTAGGAGTAATTAGCTGACCATTTCTGATGATAAAAATATTCATTCCCGTCGCTTCACAGACTTTACCCTGAGAATTCATCAAAATTGCCTCATCAAACCCCGATTCTACCGCTTCCGTTTTTGCTAAAGCAGAAGTGATATAAGCGGCGCTAATTTTACCTCGCAACGGGAAACTTCTATCCTCTTGACGATACCAAGAACTAATCCGACAGTTAACCCCATCAGCTGCTAAATAATCATCCATTTCTAGACCATAGACGAGAAAATCCTTCTCGATACCATGCAATCGCGGGGCAATTCCCAACCCCGAACTATAGACAAGGGGACGAATATAAAAAGGTCGATTACACTGATTCTTTTTAACAAAATCGATAATTATTTGATAGATTTTATCGGCAGGAATCTCGTAATTAAGAAACTTAGCACTTTGACTTAAACGCTGACAATGACGTTCTAATCTAAATAATAATATCTGTCCCGGATTGCTAGGGTCGGGAGTACCTCGTAAACCCCCAAAAGCGGCAGTTCCGTAGTGTAGTGCGTGGGTAGCAACGGATAATTTTGCCTCACTAAAAGGGATAAATTTATTCTCAAAATAGGCGAGAGGAAGGAAAGGAATTTCGGTAATAGACATTTTTTTTTGATTGAACCAAGAACTAAACGGGATTTACCCATGCGGAAAAATTTTGTTTCTGGCTATTAGAAGGATTTTCTACCCTGATAATTTCATAGCGAATCGTCTGCGGGGCAGCCAGTGGAACAGCAAGGGTTCGCAATTCATCGAGATGAAAGACTGTTATCTGAATAATATCACCTGCGCGGTAGTCTTTTAATCTTTCGTTTAACTGTTCCGCCGTCACCCGCAATCCATCGATAGCCAATAACTCATCATCAGCATTAATTCCCGCTTTTTGGCAAGGGGAACCCATCTCGACAAATTTAATTATTTCTTTACCCGCTTCACTCTGTAGCCGCATTCCCAGATAAGGTATCGTCTCCCCATTGTCAACACCCCGCAGATAGAGTCCAAAAGGTTCAAGATATTGATTAAAGGGTAATTCTTCTAAACCGTCGATATAACGGCGGTAGAAGTCGCTTAAATCCACCCCTGCGGCAGATTCGAGAATTGCCTGCAACTCCCCATCGGTATAACCAATCTCCTCTTTACCGAAATGTTGCCACATCGAGCGTAAAACATCATCGAGGGAACGACGGTTATCGGTGTGGGTGCGAATTAGTAAATCGAGAAGCAGCGACAATAATTCCCCCTTGAGATAGTAGGAAATTTGACTATTATCGCTATTGCTATCCCGTCGGTAGAGTTTTATCCAGGCATCGAAACTCGATTCGCCTAGAGGTTGGACAAGACGACCGGGTATATTGAGATAACGGGTGATTTCTTTGCTTAAAAGCTCTAAAAAAGTCTTACTATCGTATATTCCCGCCCGTAGAGGGATTACTATATCGTAATAACTGGTGGTTCCTTCGGCAAACCAGAGGGAAGAAGTATAATTTTCTGCATCATAATCGAAGCTTTCTAAAGCTTTTGGGCGAATACGCTTGATATTCCAGAGATGAAAGAACTCATGGGCGACTAATTGCAGAAAACGATTATATTTATCCTTATCTCGCAATCCCAAACGCGCATAGTTAAGGGTACAGGAATTTTTATGTTCTAGTCCCCCGTAACCAGCCGCCGAAAGATGTAGCAAAAAGAGATAATTATCATAAGGGAGTCCACCGAACATAGCCGACTCGGTTTGAATAATTTTAGTGGTATCGGCGATAATTTGACTAGGATTGGCGTTTCCCCGTCCCCAGATAGCTAATTGATGGGGTTTTCCCTCGACGACAAAATCGTATAACTGATGAATCCCCACCTCCACAGGACTGTCCACTAGGGTATCAAAATCGGGAACGTGAAAGGTGTTTTTCTGTCCGGGTAAAGATTTTAAGGCAGTGGTAACGCGCCAATCGTTATGGGGGGGGATAATTGTCAAGGTGAGGGGATGTTTTTGATAATCGGGGATATAGAAAAATAAAGCAGCCCCGTTGAAGTAACCGTGAGTATCATCGAGATGGTTGGTTCTGACGGTTAAATCGTGGGCAAAAACGCGATATTTGACCGTTATTTCTGAACTATTACCGGTGTCAATCTGCCAGTGATTTTTAGCAACTTTGCGACTGTTGAGGTTAACAGCTTGAATATCTTGGACTAAACGGGAGTATTCCCGCACTAGATAGGAACCGGGAGTCCAAACCGGCATTTTTAGGTTTAAAATCGGAGCTTGCCAACCGGTAATCTGTAGAGTGACTTCAAAGAGGTGTGAAGTCGGTTCCGACATAGCCACTTGATAGCTGAGACTTAAACGAGTTGAAGAGATGGTAGTGGGGGAAATAAAACTGGTCATCGGCATTAAACAAGCTTTTTAGTTATTCTACTAAATCCAGTTATTAAAAACTGATTATTTATTCCCCCTTTTGCATGACTGCCTCTCCTGATATGTAGCCTATAGTCAACGGATTTAGTATTGCTTCCGATTTTATCACTCAATCCAAGCCTTTGGGGGGTAGAACCCCCAAACTCCTAGGGTTGATTGATAGTAGGGTTGATTGATAGTAGGGTTGATTCATGAATCAACCCTACCCAAACCCCCCGTTGGGGT
>NZ_JASJFF010001367.1:0-1626 GCF_030065435.1 Microcystis sp. M53603_WE2 | reverse complement strand
CAAGCTCGCTTAGGTGAAGTTCCTTTAGATGTGGAACAATACCTGAATAAAGTTTCGGTACTATCTACATTACAAGAGATTGTTAAATTAGCAGCTACCGCTAATTCTCTCGCAGAATTTAAGCAGTCTTTGGCAAAAATCAATATCTAGAAAACGGTTTTCTTTGAGAAACTCTTTGAGAAACCCGTTTTCTTTGAGAGACCGGATACCGACCTCTGGCTTTTTGTTTTAATGGTGGACATTTACTTCGTTTTCTGTATTTTTGGCTGCAAAGTTGTAGATAGGGTAACTTTCATCGTGTTTGTATTGGCTGTTTCTGCTCCAATGTTGAAAAACAGATATTTGAGTTCTCCCTTCGCCTTTAGACTGACTGAACCATTAATTTCAACAGTCAACTGACTTTCTACATCTACCTTACTAGAAAGAGCTTCCATGACAGATTCAAAGAGTTCTTGCAACTGAACTGCGACGGTTTCCTCTTGTGGTCCCAAAGTAGTCAGGATTTCCTCATCCTCAGTTTGTAAGCTACTAACTGAAGCTGGATCGACGGCTGTGGCATATACTTTAATTGGCATGGTCTTCCTCCTTGGAATTTTTTTGCTGTACAATCGAGAAATCTGGATCGCCATAAATACAATACAGTAGCCAAAATAAGTTTCTCTCATTGGCTGCAACTTCTTTGGCTTTGGCTACAGCCTGTCCGATAGTAATTTTCTCATCTGGGTTGAATAATTCACGGTAAACAATTTCGGCAAAGTTGACGGCATATTTCACTGGTACGGCTCCTAAAGTTCCAATGAAAGCATCTGCACCACGCTGATAAAATTTCCAGCCAAAACTGCTAAATTTTCCAAAGGTTAACACGGGAACGGTTGAAGCACAGGCGTTAGCAAACACAAGACTACCCGGCTCAAGAGGTAGCCTTAGAATGGTTTCAGGGAGCAAGTTTTCAATTCGGGTTTTGTTTTTATCGCCAGCAATTTGGAGTAGGTGCGGTTCTAAATGTCCGTGACAGGTAAAATGAAGCACATCTGTGCCTGGAATAGCTTTTACAAGGGACGAAATTGGCTGTTTAGCTAACAAG
Source organism: Microcystis sp. M53603_WE2 (assembly GCF_030065435.1). Taxonomy (NCBI): domain Bacteria; kingdom Bacillati; phylum Cyanobacteriota; class Cyanophyceae; order Chroococcales; family Microcystaceae; genus Microcystis; species Microcystis sp. M53603_WE2. The sequence continues at coordinate 542 of NZ_JASJFF010001367.1, read as the reverse complement.
TGTACCGCTTCCGGGGGGAGAAGATTAGAGAATAGATGGGTAGCTCGCTCTGCTTCCGAGGAAGGTACATCTCCACCGACAATATTGACAATCCGCTTGATTTGTCTTTTTCCCTTACTTTCAGGTCTATTTCTTCTTGGTAAATCTTGACTATCGCTGAGGCGAGGAGAGCGAGCAATAATAAACTTCTTTCCCCAAAAATCTTCGCCGTCGTACATTAATTCCCAAGGAATCCACTGTTCATTAGTGGAGATAATGACAGGAGAACCAATCTTCCAATCTCGCACTTTTTTTGCTACTTCAGAGGGAATTAACATCTCGAACAAGTTAGCACCAACACTCTGAAGATTGAAACAGATACTCTCCCAACGCTCATCAGAGGGGTTTCCTTGTTGCACTACTGGCTCTTCGGGAATTGTTATGCAAATAATTAACTTAAAATAAAATTCGATGAGAGCGCCTACGCTCAAAAGTAGCTGAAATCCATACAGGGAAGGACTTAAGGCACAAACAGGTTAATACCAAAAGATAGACAATTGAGT
>NZ_JASJFF010000507.1:0-4442 GCF_030065435.1 Microcystis sp. M53603_WE2 | reverse complement strand
GTAGGTGGGTGGAATTAAATATAAGATGAACGTAGGTTGGGTTGAAGCATGAAACCCAACGCCCGCTCATGTTAGGCTACCGCTAACCCATCCTACAAATAATTGTGCCTCCCTACTTAGCACGATCTTTCAGTTATTAATAAAGTAAAGTGGCTCTTCTGGTTTCTGTGTGGAAACGAGGTCTATACTGATACTTTCTTCCGCAAAATAGCCCTAAAAGTCTTGCCCGATAAGCATTTCACGATTCCATAAGCAAAAATTATCACACAAAGTCGAGAAGAGCCGTAAAGTGCGGTAAATTTCTGAACTCTGGTAATGATCTTGATGTCTGAGATTCATATTTTCTACTTAAAAGAGAGGAAGTGAGGGATTTCCACCACCACTCCAGGGAAACCAAGGAGAGCGAGCATGGAGTGGTAAGAACTAAGAGTTTGTCTCACTTCTGACTCCTTTCCTTCACCACTAACTCTTTGATCCCGAACTGACATTAGCAATACTACCAAAAAGGTTCGGATACCTACACTATCAAGAAAGCGGGGTTATTTTGCACTATAGAGATAACGAAGGAACTGATAGGGGTGGGTATCGCCTAAAAACCGAGTACAGTTCCGATTCTAGAAGTCACTATAGTTGTATCGGAGCAGCACAAAGATTATGGGAAAAGTAGTTGGAATTGACTTAGGGACGACTAACTCCTGCGTCGCGGTTATGGAAGGGGGTAAACCCACCGTTATCGCCAACGCCGAAGGATTTAGAACCACGCCCTCAGTCGTCGCCTACGCCAAAAATGGCGACCGCCTAGTAGGACAAATCGCCAAACGTCAAGCGGTAATGAACCCGCAAAATACCTTTTATTCCGTCAAACGCTTCATCGGCCGGAAATTCAACGAAGTTACCAACGAAGCCACAGAAGTATCCTACAAAACTCTCCAAGACGGCAACGGCAACGTTAAATTAGACTGTCCCGCCCAGGGCAAACAATTCTCCCCCGAAGAAATTTCCGCCCAGGTACTGCGGAAACTGGTGGAAGATGCCAGTAAATACCTCGGCGAAACCGTTACCCAAGCAGTCATCACCGTACCCGCTTATTTTAATGACTCCCAACGTCAAGCCACCAAAGATGCCGGGAGAATTGCTGGGGTTGAAGTTCTCCGCATTATCAACGAACCCACTGCCGCCTCTCTTGCCTACGGATTAGACAAAAAAGCTAACGAAACTATTCTCGTTTTTGACTTGGGTGGGGGAACCTTTGACGTATCGGTTCTAGAAGTGGGTGATGGTGTCTTTGAAGTTCTCGCTACCTCTGGAGATACTCATCTCGGTGGTGATGACTTCGATAAAAAAATCGTCGATTATTTAGCCGGAGAATTCAAAAAAGTTGAAGGAATAGATCTCCGTCAAGATAAACAAGCCCTGCAACGTCTCACAGAAGCGGCAGAAAAAGCCAAAATTGAACTTTCTAGCGTTACCCAAGCGGAAATTAACCTGCCCTTCATCACCGCTACCGCCGAAGGACCAAAACACCTAGATACCACTTTAACCAGAGCTAAATTTGAGGAAATTTGCGCCGATTTAATCGATCGCTGTCGCATTCCCGTCGAAAATGCCATCCGTGATGCCAAAATCGATAAATCTGCCCTCGATGAAGTGGTTCTCGTCGGTGGTTCAACCCGGATTCCCGCCGTTCAAGAATTAGTTAAAAAAGTTCTGGGCAAAGATCCTAACCAAAGCGTTAACCCCGATGAAGTGGTAGCCGTCGGCGCCGCTATTCAAGGTGGTGTTCTCGCCGGTGAAGTCAAAGATATTCTTCTGCTTGATGTTTCGCCCTTGTCTTTGGGTGTGGAAACCCTCGGCGGTGTGATGACGCGGATTATTCCCCGCAACACCACTATTCCCACCAAAAAATCGGAAGTTTTCTCCACGGCAGTAGATGGACAAACTAACGTGGAAATCCACGTCCTGCAAGGGGAACGGGAAATGGCCAAAGATAACAAGAGTTTGGGAACTTTCCGACTCGATGGTATCCCTCCCGCTCCTCGTGGTGTGCCTCAAATCGAAGTGGTCTTCGACATCGATGCTAACGGTATTTTAAATGTCACCGCTAAGGATAAAGGTACAGGAAAAGAACAATCGATCAGCATCACCGGCGCTTCTACCTTGCCCCAAAATGAAGTGGAACGCATGGTTAATGAGGCAGAATCGAACGCCTCGGTCGATAAGGAACGTCGTGAACACATTGAACGCAAAAATCAAGCTGATTCCCTCGTTTATCAAGCTGAGAAGCAGTTAGCCGAGTTGGGCGATAAGGTTCCCCCATCCGAGAAAAATAAAGCCCAGGCATTGATTAAAGATCTGAAAGAAGCGATCGCTCAAGACGACGATGGTAAGATCAAAACCATCCTACCGGAATTACAACAAGCCCTCTACGCGATCGGTAGCAGTATGTATCAGCAAGGGGCCCCTAGTAATCCCACCGGTGGCAATGATGGCAATGGCCCCTCTGGTGGTGCTGGTGGTGGCGATGATGTCATCGATGCGGAATTCTCCGACGCTAAATAAAAATTAAGTTCATAGCTTCGGCAAGGACACAAGCTACCTTGTGTCCTTTTTTCCTTGCGGCTTTCTTAAAGATAAGGCTGTCACCGAAAATTAGGACTAAACTTAAGTGAACCATCTTGGAGGACTAAGATTAAGAAAATGGAAATTTACCAATTTAGCCAACGCCAGACAATTATTATGGCTATTCTAGTCCTCTATCTCGGTAAGTATTTAACCAAAAATATCAAATTTCTACAAGATTATAACATTCCTGATGCCGTTGCTGGTGGTGTCTTGGCTTCCTTATTTTTCGGTCTATTTTTTGCTGTTTTTAAATGGCAAATTGAATTTACCCTTAATGTTCGGGATGCCCTGTTAATCGTTTTTTTTACTACTATCGGACTGTCCTCAAAACTAAAAACCCTGCTGCAAGGGGGTAAACCCTTGCTAATTTTATTAATAACCGCCGTGGTTTATCTCATTCTACAAAATTTAGCCGGGTTAGGAGTGGCAAAAGTGATGGGATTAGATTTACCCATCGGTTTGATTGCTGGTTCCGTTTCTTTGAGTGGCGGTCACGGGACTGCCATTGCTTGGGCTTCTATTTTTCGTGATAATTATGGCATCGCCAAAGCATCAGAAATCGGTGTAGCTAGTGCTACTTTTGGGCTAGTTTTAGGGGGAATTATTGGCGGACCGGTGGCTAAATGGTTAATTACGAGAAATCGACTGCGAGCCAATAATCAAGACCAAGATTTAACGGTGGGAATTAAACAAAGCCAGAGGAATGTCAATATCGATTACAATACAATGCTCCATTCAATCTTAGTGATTGGTTTAACTATCGGTTTAGGTAATCAGATTAACTACTGGGCAACTCCCCTTGGTTTAAAATTACCGGATTTTGTCCCCTGTTTATTGGCAGGAATTATCCTGACTAATACCGTACCTTTGGTGTTGAAACGCTTTCCTTGGCCCGCTAATACGCCCTCTTTAGCCTTAATTTCTGATGTTAGTCTCGGTTTATTCCTATCTATGTCCTTGATGAGTTTACAATTATGGACATTGATCGATTTGGCCGGACCGATTGCTATCCTGTTATTAGTGCAGTTCTCACTCAGTATTATTTATACTGTTTTACTGGTCTTTCCCGTAATGGGAAAAAACTATCATGCTTCAGTAGTTTGCGCCGGTTATTTGGGTTTAACTCTAGGGGCAACTCCCACAGCTATCGCCAATATGACCGCGGTGACGGAACATTTTGGGGCTTCTCCCCAGGCATTTATTATTGTTCCTTTGGTGGGGGCATTTTTTATCGATTTGTCTAATGCTTTTATCATCCAGCAATTTTTGAATTTTCTGACTTAAAAATTTTTATCGATCAAGTAATTTTTGAGGAAAGTTGACTAATCTTTTCCGTCAAGATTGGCCAAAGCTTGCAGTAAAATCGGAATAATACCAAATCCGTTTTTAATAATATGATTAACTGCTAATCGAACTTTAAAAACCCAGTTATGGATTGTTTCTTGCTGCTCCGGCGCTCCCCGCTTCGGCAGGACACAAGTTACCTTGTGTCCTTTTTCAGGCTCAAAATCGGAAATTAGGCCAATCCGACTAATTTAGCGCTGTATTCCCACATTTTTGCCCCTCTTTCATCGTCGCGAGCTTGAGGAGAAACCCTTTGAACAAAGGATTTACCCTCTTTTTTCTGACGATTGCCCCAACTCCAGTAAGCACCGGATTGACGGTATTCGGGGTCAGCAACCACCATAGCGACTCTTTCCCCGGCTAATTCTTGGGAAACATAGCCACCGGTGATATTTTTCTGGAACCAGGGGAAAAACTGCTGGAAAAAGGGGTAATGGTTGCGGAAAAGGGGTGTATCGGCCACACAACCCGGATAG
>NZ_JASJFF010000089.1:0-1791 GCF_030065435.1 Microcystis sp. M53603_WE2 | reverse complement strand
GTTCGCTCTAGATAAAAAACAATTGACAAAAATCGCTAAATGCCTTTCTATATAAGGGTTACATCCCTTATAATCCCCGTCCATTGCATAACACAAACCGAAGAGCCATAAAGTATCGAAAACCTCCGCTTCGAGAGAGGAAACCCTCGCCTCCTCTCCCTTGTAGGCATTACTTGCGGGCTTTGCGGACGGTACCCCCTAGCATTAATCGGCCCAAGGTGATAAAACCGAGAAGGCTAGAAGGTTCTGGAGTGGTCGTGGTGGGAACCGTCAGCACCGAAGAGATTCCGTACAAAGGGCGGAATGCTACCGGACCGTTAAACCCTGGACCAAAATCGCTCCCATAACGAACCCAATTTTTCGGTAATACTAGCAGGGTCGATTCCTACATTCGTAAAAGCGTCATTTAATATTGTTGAGGTGTGCGCCTCATTGTCAACAAAGGTGTTGTAGGTATTTATGTCAGTGCTTGTTGCTTGAATCGTGCCATCCGTAACAAATACCAAGCGATACTGATTACCAGGACTAAGACCAGAAGGAATCAGTTGAAAAGCTTCTGCAATGCCAGAGATGCCCAGAGTCGCAAAGGCAACCCCAGATAAAATACCCATAATCGTTAGTTTCATCTAAAATCAAGCTCTTTGAGCGTTGTAAGGATTATGCAAGTTTTGGAACCAAGTAAATTCCAGAAAAACCTTACCCCCCCCCGCACATTTGTCAAGTCTTTTACATAATTCTTAATATTTTTTTCGTTTTGCTCTCTGGCTCTCGTCCGGCTTCTCGAGGGAATCGCTAAAATGATCAGGGGTGTTTTAGAGGTAAGTCTATGAATGAACCGGTAACTCTTGAGGATATTTACCAGCTATTCCGCGCTTCCGCCGAGGAATATGATCGCCGGGCTGCCGAATCTAAGGCGGAATATGATCGCCATAGAGTCGAAATAGAGAACCTCCTGGCGGAATCTAAACTAGAAAGCGATCGCTCCATGGCAGAACTGAAACGGACGGTTGAACGAACCAGCAAAGCGGTAGATAGTCTCACCACTCGCTGGGGTCGATTTGTGGAAGAATTGGTAGAACCGGCGGTTTTACGGCTTTTTCAGGAAAAAGGCATCGATATTAAAGAAGTTTATCCCCGCGCTAGAGTCAAGCGTCAGGGCATCGCCATGGAAATTGATATCCTAGCGGTAGATGATACCGATCTCGTGGTGGTGGAATGTAAATCTAGATTATCTAAAGATGATGTGGATGAATTTATCGAAAAATTGACCCGCTTTAAAATCGCTTTTCCCCATTATCAAAACTATCGAGCTTACGGTGCGGTGGCGGGAATTGAAATCAACGAGGGGATCGATCGATACGCTTATAAAAAAGGTCTATTTGTGATTAAACCATCTGGGGATACGGTGGCCATTATTAATGATGCCGACTTTCAACCGAATACTTGGTAATCTCCCTAGTCAAAACCCTCGCTATGGTTAACCTTTCCTACAATAAAAATCGCCTTCTTCCCAGTATCGGGAAATCGCTATTTAACCGCAGAGGAAAGGGCGATCGCCGCTCAAGCAGGTTTGATCGCCCAGCAAGCACGTTTAGCCAAACAGGAAGCGGAACAAAAATCCCAACGACTAGGGGAAAGACTAAGATCACTGGGTATCAACCCCGATGAAATGTAAGGGTGGGTTCCAGGCAATTTTAGGGGATTAATCGCGTAATAATTCCGGTTCGGTTAATTCGTCGGTCATTTCCATCAGGGCCCGTTGGACGGGTTTAATCATCGGGTCGTCGATAT
>NZ_JASJFF010001248.1:0-1376 GCF_030065435.1 Microcystis sp. M53603_WE2 | reverse complement strand
GGGGTGTAGGGTGTAGGGTGTAGGGTGTGGGGTGGAGGGTGTGGGGTGTGGGGTGTGGGGTGTGGGGCGTAGGGTGTAGGGTGTAGGGTGTAGGGTGTGGGGCGTGGGGTGTGGGGTGTGGGGTGTAGGGTGTAGGGTGTAGGGTGTGGGGGGATGGGAAGGATAAATAAAAATAATCTCCTGTCTCCTGTCTCCTGCCTCCTGCCTCCTGTCTCCTGCCTCCTGCCTCCTGTCTCCTGCCTCCTGTCTCCTGCCTCCTGTCTCGGAGTCTCCTGTCTCCGTTAAATTTCTTCCCAAGTACCTTGAGCGGCGGTAATTTTCTCTTTAGCACTATTGCTAAAAGCAGCGGCCTTCACCTTGAGGGGAACGGTAATTTCACCATCACCCAAAACTTTTAAAGGGCCGTCGTTACTGGTGAGAATGTTAGCTTTTAGGAGACTTTCTAGGGTAACTTCCGTATTAGCGGGTAAAGAAGCTAATTTTTTCAGATTAACGATCGTGTATTGACGGGGGTTAACCAAAGGAAAATGCTTTAATTTCGGCACCCGGCGATAGAGGGGCATTTGTCCCCCCTCAAAACCGGGGCGAGTCCCTGTCCCGGAGCGAGATTTTTGTCCGCGCATTCCCAGACCGCAACTAGCGCCCTGGCCGGCCGAGATACCCCGTCCCACACGACGACGACGTTTAGTTGACCCCGGTTGGGGGGCGATTTCGTGGAGTTTCATGGTGATTTCTTTAGGTGTACAAATGTTCTACAGATACGCCTCGATCCTTGGCCACTTCCGAGAAAGTGCGGAGGGTTTCCAGGGCGTTAACAGCGGCTCTAGCGTTATTGAGGGGGTTATCGCTACCGAGTTGTTTAGCGAGGATATTTTTTACCCCAGCCAATTCTAAAACGGTACGGACAGCCCCCCCGGCAATAACCCCAGTCCCCGGAGCCGCCGGACGCATAAGTACCTGAGCGCCACCGGAAGCGCCCCGGGTGAGGTGAGTGATAGAACTAGCCTTAGTTAAGGAGACTTCAATTAGTTGTTTTTTGCCATCGGCCACGCCTTTACGGACGGCCCCGATAACATCCCCTGCTTTGCCAACTCCCACTCCCACCTGGCCGTTTTCATTACCGACCACGACGATAGCCCGGAAGCTGAGTTTTTTACCACCCTTAACCACTTTACTAACCCGGCGGATCTGGATGACCCGCTCTTGCCAAGTGGTTTCTTTTTCTTTTTCGCGGTTGCCTTTGCGACGTTTTGCCATAGTTTTATCAGTGTTGAAAGGATATTTTAGAAGTTTAAGCCGGCTGACCGAGCCGCTTCTGCTAAGGCTTTGACGCGACCGTGATAGAGATTGCCACCGCGATCAAAAACCACTTGTTC
>NZ_JASJFF010001084.1:0-10021 GCF_030065435.1 Microcystis sp. M53603_WE2 | reverse complement strand
GTTCGACAAAAGCTCACGCCGAGGTCCGAACGGAGGCAGGAGAATTAAGAATGAGCATTAATCAATTAAATGCTCTATTTGGTTATTTTATGCAATTTTATGCTTATTTTTCTCATTTTTGCCCTCTCAAAAATTAATTATGCAAGAACTCTAATTAAGAGAAAGGTGAAAAAGAGTCGCTATCAAGAAACTCATCATTTAATTAGCTTGGCAATAAATAGCTAATCTTTTTTGGTATAATAGACGGACTACTATTGTTAAATCTATGGACGCTCTAGATTTTTCCGATCAACTACAATGGACCGCAGAAGCAAAAGCAAAACTAAAAAATATTCCCTATTTTGTTCGTTCCCAAGCGCGTCAAAGGATAGAAGAATTAGCTCGTCATGCCGGTTCCGATCGAGTTACCGTGGAAATGGTAGAACAGGCTAGAGTAGAATTCGGACAGTAGATTTTTAGCCGCCAATTTGGGACATAGTACGGGTATAAATGCCGCTTGATGTGCCGGAATCACGCAGTTTAAAGTTTATTTCTGCTTTTAGTTCTATTAATTCCCGGACTTTTTCCCTGATTTCTGCCGGCGAAATTCCCTGACGGAGGGCAGTTTTTAGGTCAATTTGTCCAGTTTCGTTGAGGAGACAGGGACGCAACCAACCATCGGCCGAAAGACGTAGGCGGTTGCAGCGATCGCAAAAACATTCCGACATCTGACTAATAAAGCCAATTGTACCCTTAGCCCCCGGAATTTGAAAAACATCGGCTGGACCATTTCCCCGCACTTGACCCTCATTTAAGCCCCATTTTGCCCGAATTCGCCCCCTTAATTCCTCGTTCGCAATCCAAGCTTTTTCTTGAAATAAATCACCGTTACCGATGGGCATAAACTCGATAAAACGGACGTGCCAACGCTTCTCGATGGTCAAAGCCGCTAAATCCTCCACTTCTGCCTCATTTATCCCCGGAATTACCACCACATTCAATTTTAAGGGGTCAAAACCCACTCTCTGGGCCGCTTGAATACCTGCCCAAGTTTTTTGCCAACGACTCCGGCCGCGATTACCGATAATCTTATCGAAAGTGTCGGGGTCGAGGGAGTCTAAACTGATATTAATCCGTCTTAGTCCGGCTTCATACAACATTTCGGCTAAATTGTCAAGTAAATAGCCATTGGTGGTCAGAGCTAAATCGCTAGTGGCAGATAAAGAGGCGATATCGCGCACAATCTCCACTACTTCGGGATGTAAGAGAGGTTCCCCACCAGTAAGGCGAAATTTGCGGAAACCGAGGGGAATAAAGACATTTTTGACTAAAGTAAGAATTTCCTCCCGGGTGAGTAAATCTTGCGGTCGAACAGATGCCAATTCTGCATCTTCAGGCAGACAATACTGACAGCGAAAGTTACAGCGATCGATTAAACTAATCCTGAGATAGTCAATTTGGTTCATGTTCACGGGGAAATACCGTTATAAAACTTCATGAATTTATCATAACAATTCTGGCTCGATCGATATCTAGACATCGGCTACATCTAGATTTTAGTCTATGATGACAATAGATTTCCTCAATGGCAAGGGCAAATAATGATTGGTAAATTTGATAATTTTTCTTGATTGTACTTAAGTAGGTAGGCGTTAAAAGTTGTCAGATGCCCCCCTTATTAAGGGTAGGGTTGATTCATGAATCAACCCTACCTTATCAAGGGGGGCAGGGGGGATCGAACCTAAAATCCATTTTTAATTTAATTATAACCAGCTACTTAACACCGGAAAGAAATATTAACCAATCCTCTAGATATAGACAAACAGAATACTATCTAAATTGAGCGAGCCAGTAATGCTATGATCAAAAAATAATTATCTTGAGATGGTAATTTGTGTGATGTTACCTTTTTTACTACCCATTGCCCAAACTCCTCCTATTGTAGAAATAATTCGACCGGCGCAGGTGCGTCCTTTACCGAATCAACTAGATCAAGTTCCCGTTTTTAATAGCAATAGTCCCGAATTATTGCTAGGAGAAGGGATTTTGCTTTCCACTTTTCCCCCCCAAGAGAAAAGTTTTCCCTCGGCCCATTTAAATTATGCTTTTCAGGGACGCTTTGATATTTTTGCCCACCATATAGCGAGGGGGAGTTTTCCCGATAATTTACGCAGCCTTTATCTGGGTATATTACTCCACAATCCCAGTTCTAATCCCGTGACCGTTAAAATTCTGCAAGGAGCTAGTTATTTGAGTCAACCCGATGCAGCTTTTATCGATTTACCCGCACAAGTGGAAAATAATCAGGGGACAGTTTTTGCCGGGCCGGGAAGTCGGGTAATGGGGGATATTTTAATGGGGCAGCGTCAGGATATTTTTCCCGATAGGATTATTATTCCCCCTGGGGAGAGTTTTATGGTCTTAAATGCGGCGATTCCTGTGCGCGATTTGACTCCCCCTTTAAACGGTAGGTCCACTTATCTCCGTCTGGAAAGTGACGGTCTTCTCTACGCTGCTAGTTTAGCTCTTTATGCACCCTTAGACGAAAATGGGCAAGAAAGACCACCAAATCTGACAGAGTGGCAAAATTTGCTAGAAAAAGGCGATTTATCGACTCCGCGGGATCGAGCGCCCACTCCTCCCCATAGTCAAGGACAGATAATTTATGGACGGGTAGCGGGAGTGTCCCAAGGTTCAGCTTGGCCAGCCCGATTGGTCGATCGAGCTTCTTTATGGTTAAATATTCCTGATTCTGGTCAATCTATAGCCTATGGGATTAGTACCCTACCCGGGGGCAAATTGGGAACGGAACAAAATCAAAGTGCTAGTATGTTAGTTCGCTATCCCGATACGGCCTATCAAGCTCATGGTAATTACGGTGTGGAATATAGGTTAAGTTTACCTCTATTTAATGGGAGTGATGAGGCGAAAACGGTGACTATTGCGCTAGAAACACCGATTAAAGAGGATGTTATTGGGCCGGGTTTGCGTTTTCTCGATCCGGCTGCCCCACAAGTGTTTTTTCGGGGAACAGTAGCCGTCAATTATAGCGATGACCAGGGACAGGCACAAAGCAGATTTTTCCATCTCGTCCAAAGACGCGGACAAGAGGGGCAATCTTTAGTGAGTCTGACTATTCCTCCGGGGGATTGGCGTGTAGTACAGGTAAATTTTTTATATCCACCAGATGCCACTCCTCCACAGGTTTTAACGATTAAGACCGAGTAGAACAAGTTTAAAATTGGCCGTTAACGATCGCAATATTCCATTGACCGTCTTGGTTGGTTTCAAAGGCAATTTGGCGACCATCACCGCTAATGGTGGGATTGCGGACGCTTCCCCGCAGGTTAGCGGTTAACAGGGTTGCACGGGACCGGGAACGATCATAAACCATGACATCACTTTTACCGCGTTCGCTGGAGATATAGGCAATTAAACGACCGTCAGCATTTAAAGATGGCTGATCTTGGCTAGAATCGCCACGATTTAGGTTAGGAAGATTAACTAAGCGCTTTTCTTGCAGATCGAATAAATATATACTACGACGACCGGAGCGATCGGAAGCGAAGGCTAAATAGCGACCATCAGCACTATAACTGGGAAATTGATCGGGAGCAAAACTATTTAAACCACCGGCGGGAACTTGAGGAGTGATCAAAAGAGGGGAATTACAGCCACTTATCCCCGATAACAGCCCAAAAGAGGCCAAAAATCGCCCCAGCCAGACAAAAAAATTTTTTTCTTTCATCTTGACTTTTGACCCCAAATGTGCTAGTAACTTTCTTCCTTGCCGACGGTTTTGAGGGTAAGTAGTTGATTGCCTTGACTGAGACTATCGGCGATCGCTTCTCGAATCGGCAGGTCAATAGTGGTTTCAGCGAGGATTTCTTGGGCTTTTTGCCGCAAATCTGCCCCGGTATCGGCATCTACTTGGTCTAGATCGAGTAATTCCTGCGATAGCTGTTCGATCGAATTCGGGTTAGTCATAGCTCAGGCTCCCAACAAGCTTAATTACACTTTTATTGTATTGTAAAGAATAAGGCTTCTGTTTGTTTTTGATTTTTCTCAGCGATTAAGGGATTTTGACAAGCAATTAACTTTTCTGATGGATAATCTTCACTCTCAAATTCCACTAAGTTCACTCGATCGAATAATACTAATTGAATCACTATACACGGCCGCCATTTTAGCCTAAACTTCCCCCATTTGTCTATTTAAGGAATATTACAATAAACACGGGGTATATAAAGAAAAGTTAATGGGTTTATCCATTGATGGATAAGGGTTTTCGGCTATTGTAGTAGATATGTATGGGGGGAAGTTCAGCAATACTACCCAATCAGCACCCTCAAGTCTGGCGGTTTAGTGGAAGAGCAGTTTATTGTCCGCATGGCAAGAGGAAAGGCTAGAATAGAATTAGAGAAGATTTTAGACTTTAATAGCAATTACATTTTCTAAGTAGTACGGCTATGAGCATCAGCGATCCCACTAGCCAAAAAGCCTCGTTAACTCAGCTAAATCGCGCTCTCCGGCACTTTACCGACCGACACGAGTTAACCTTGCGATTTGCAGAATATCTCAACGATGACGAGCTTGACCCCCATAAAATCCTATTCTTCTATGGGGATGGTGGCAATGGCAAGTCGCTGCTGCTGAAATTCTTATTGGAAAATTGTTGCAAGCGCTTTCCTTTAGAAACTTGGACAGAACTTAAAACCAAAACCCATCCTGAAATTGTTGAGTTTATTAAGACAATTACTGACTGGGAACGTGACTTTCAATTTGTGCCAGCCGCACTGTTGGATTTTGAATCCCCAGCCAAGTCATCGCGACCAGAACAACCTCAAGAAAATTTCGACGGGCTACTGATTTTGCATAATCAGTTAATAACCAATGCTGCTCGCTTGGGATATAAACTCTCTTTTCCGCTCTATCAGTTTGCTTGCATCTTGTATTTACAACAGAAGGGAAAACTGACAAATGAATCCGTGAATAGATTATTTCCTTCACCGGAACTTTTTGCCTCTAAATTGGCAGTCTTCCTCATTAAAGAGTTACCAAATGCACTTGCCGCCCATATTTTACCCGGTTTCCTGGCGAGTTTGACATCTAGCAGTTGGAATATAATCACCCAAGACTTAGGGGGGGATTTGTCCCTTTATCTACAAGGTCGAGGACTCCAGAAAAAAGATTTTCAACGGATCACCGAGTTAGATCCCGATGCGGAATTGATTGTTGCTTTGCCTAACTTTTTTGCGGAAGATCTCAAGGTCGCCATGCAAAGAGAGGGCGCTCCTGAAAAACTGGTGCTGTTTTTCGACACCCACGAAGCCTTTTGGGGAGAAGGGCGCAATCAAGGAAGTGCCAGATTTTTCAAGCAGGATGAATGGCTGCGGTGTCTGTTGTCGCAGTTGTTGGAGTTGCCCCAAATTGTCATCGTCATGGCAGGACGGGAAATTCCCCAGTGGCATCGAGCCAGCTATTGTTCAATTACAGCGGACAAGTTAGAGTGCAGGCAAGTGTTCAACTTTCAAGTAACCGATGCCCTCGACTACCTACAAAGAGTCGGAATTGAGGATACCCAAGTGCAGCAGAGCTTGATTGCCTATAGTAGTTTTGATGGCGATTCCGTTCATCCTCTCTTGCTGGGGCTATGCGCGGATTTAGTCAGGATGGCGCCAGAAAAAAAAGAAGCCTTTACCGCTGCCGACTTTCAATCCGTTTCCGAGACAGGAGAGGGATTTAATCGGAAATTAGGGATTTTGGTAGAAAGACTCCTGAAATACACAGACAGGGTGTTGGAAGATGCGGTTTATGTCTTGAGTGCCTGTCGAGCCTTTAATGAAGACCTTTACTTTCATCTGGGCGAATCCTTGAAATGCAATCCCTCCCATGCTGCCTTTGACTCGCTCCTCAGTTTTTCCTTCGTCTGGCAGGCAGAACAACAAGGTGAGGGGTGGTATCGTCTTCATCCCTTCATCCGTCGTTTCAACCACGAGCAGAAGCGGGAGCGAACCCAGGCTGCCCATCAAGTCTTGGAGCGGTACTATCGAGAAAGGGGCAATCTGGCTGAAGCTCTCTATCATGCTTACTGGCAAGAACCTCTGAGAGCAAAAGAGGAGTGGATCGAAGTTTTTGGAAAAGCCAACCAACAGGAGGACAATGAACTATGTCAGGCACTAGCGGAAATCAAGAAAGAAATTCCTTTCTAGACGGTCAAATTGCCCAATTAATCGGGGATTATCTAACTCGCTTGCAGCGATATGAGGAAGCTAGGGAGGAATACCAAGAAGCTAGTGAAGGGTATGAAAATATCTCTCCCGCTTCCCCGGACTTTGAGACAGCCCAAAATAACCAAAAAGTAGTTCTGGGAAAACTTAATCGCTTACCAGAGCGGCAGAAATCCAGTCAAGACTACCGTTTAGAAAAGCTCTTTGCTGTTGAAAAGGAACAATCTCGTTCAGTTTCCTTAAAAAGCCGAGTCAATTTGAGCCAATGGTTACAAAATGTTTTTGAGGAAAGCTGGCAGACGATTGAACAGCTTTTTGCACCTGGAGAACCCTGTTTTGCCTATGCTTATGCCTTACGCGAGCGCGGGGCTGATTTTATGGATTCCAAGACGGTTAGCGATTTAATTGAGACGATTTATACCAGTCAGGAGGAGCATCGCCGCAGACAAGCAGCACTGCGCTTGGGAGAGATGGGAACTGCATCTTCTGAGGTATTGGCGGCTCTGACTCACTTGCTAGAGGCAACTCAGGATGAAGAAACCCGTTGGAGTGCGGCAGAGAGTTTATGGCGGCTCGCTCCGCATAACTTGGCAGGTGGGTTGAGGAGAGTTAAAGATTTAGGAATGCTGATCGGGGAACACCCAGTGACTCTAATGGTGGCTGTCTTGCCTAAAACTAACCAAATGATAGCGGTTCTCCTCAGGGTCTATCCGATGCGAAACCAGAAATATTTGCCTGCCCACTTACAATTAGTGGTGCTGGATGAGGCTGGGAAAACCTTTTTGGAAACTGAGGCAAGAGAACTGGACAATTACATCCAACTCAAGTTTAGTGGTTCACCGGGAGAACAGTTCAGTGTCAGGGTGGGACTGGGAGAGGCAAATATTACCGAAGATTTTACCCTCTAGCAGAACTTTCCCCCTGAGAAATTGCTAGGAACTAAAGTACAAGTAAACGGAGAAAGTTTAATCATGAAAACCGCACTAACCGAATACAAGCATATTCAAATAGACGAACGCGGGAGACCAATGATTGCAAGCTCGACAATGAAGGTGATTGATCTGGTGATGGCTCAGATGGCTTACGGTTGGACTCCTGAAGAAATTCAAATCAACCATCGCCATTTGAGTATGAGTCAGATTCACTCAGCCTTCGCCTACTATTGGGATCATAAAGAAGAATTGGACGGAGCGATCGCTGCCGATCTGGAGTATGCCCAAAAAATGCGGCACTCAGCGATCGAGTCGCCTTTTGTGGCCAGACTTAAAGCACAAGGAATTCTCAAGTGAGCCTCAAACTTTATATGGATGAAAACGTACATGGAGCCATCACGATAGGATTGCGCCTTCGAGATGTTGATGTGCTGACAGTTCAGGAAGATGGTTATTCTGGTAGCCCTGACCCCGTAATTCTAGACCGATCAACAGCACTAGGAAGAATTGTTTTTACACAAGACAGGGATTTCTTAGTTGAAGGGAGTCACCGTCAGACAGTAGGAATAGACTTCGCTGGAGTTGTTTATGCTCATCAGTTAATGGTTTCAATTGGCGACTGCATACGCGACTTAGAACTCATCACCAAACTGGGAAACCCCGAAGAATTTGTGAATCGCATTCAATACTTACCCTTTTAAATAGGCGATCTATTAATATTTTTTTTAACAACGACAGGTGGTAGCGATGGCTAAGTTAGTGACTGTTAAATTGGGAGAAGGCAACTGGGAACAGGGATTTCCTGTTATCCTGCAAATTGCTGAGGAAGGCTCCCCTCCTTCGATCGAAGTTACAGGTAAATTGCCAAGCGCTCCGGAAATTCCCCAAAACTATGACCAATGGCAGTCTAGTTATAGACATTTGCCTGTTGTTGTCAGGCTAACAGCACCTGCTACCCAAATTACCAATGTTTCCACTACTGCCGACTGTCGCCAGACCCTTCAAACTTTGCAAGATAGCCTCAAACGCTGGCTGAACTCCGAGTCGTTTCGTCCGGTGAGAGAGCGTCTCTTGGAAAATTTGAACCGTTCCGAACCCATTCGCTTCATCATTCAAGCTGGGGATGGCTATTTGCGGCGGCTACCTTGGAATTTGATCGAGTTCTTTGACCATTATCCCAAGTTAGAGGTAGCGATCGCTGCTTCTTTCTTTGAAAAAATCGTTAGCCCACCTTCCCCCACCAAAAGGCTGAGAATTTTGGCGATTTTAGGTAATAGTGAGGGCATTGACGTGACGGCAGATAGAAGGTTTTTAGAGAATTTGCCGGGGGCTGAGACGGTTTTTTTGGTAGAACCTCCTCGACGAGAGATTAGCGAACAACTTTGGGAACAACATTGGGACATCCTCTTTTTTGCCGGACACAGCCATACGGAAGGGGAAGTGGGGCGCATTTATATTAATCAAAGGGAAAGTTTGACTATCGGTGAGTTAAAACATGGTTTGAGGACAGCGATCGAAGGGGGGTTGCAGTTAGCCATTTTTAACTCTTGTGATGGGTTGGGGTTGGCCAAGGAATTGGAGAATTTGCAAATTCCTCAAGCGATCGTCATGCGCGAACCCGTACCCGATAAGGTGGCACAGGAGTTTTTAAAGCATTTTCTCAAGGCATTTTCTAGGGGTAAATCTTTGTATTTGTCGGTGCGGACGGCGAGAGAACGTCTTGCCGAAGAAGGATTAGATGCGGAACTGCCGGGGGTGATGGGGCTGCCCGTTATTTGTCAAAATCCTGCTGCTACTCCTCTGGTTTGGACAAGGAAGAAGAAGCTATCAATACTTTATCAGGGTAAGCTGGTTATCGGTGCTTTAGCTTTGGGGGCTGTTTTACTGTTAATACCAAAAATAATTACAATTACTTCCCCTTATCGGGTCTATGACCCGAATAAGGAACGGTTGAATGGTGACCTTAAAATTTCCTATCCCAAAAACTGGAAAATCAAATATCCTCCAAATTGGCAAAAAATACCTAGTGCAACTAATACAGAAGTTGTTAAATTTTTAGCACCAAAAGATCATTCTTCAGTTTTTTTTCAACCTAGTGTTATAGTTAGTATTGAACAGATAGAGAATCCTGCTCCACTAGATAAATATACTGACGACACAGTTAAGCAAATTAGTCGGGACTTTTCTCAAGGTTTTCCAATCACTCCAGAACGTACTAAATTGGGTAAGCTTGATGCTACTGAAATCCTCTATACTAAACAACAGGGAGATAAACAAATTAAAATCAAGCAAGTTTGGGCATTAGCACCGAATCATGCTTACGCTTACATTGTTACCTATCAAGCAGAACCAGCAAGATTTGCTGAGTTTGAAAAAACTGCTCAAAAAATCATTGATTCATTTACTATTAATTAATCTCTGGTTTTGTAGATAAATTGAGAAAAAATTGATAACAAATGGGGAAATATTCATGCAAATTAAGATTGCTTTACCTGACGATATTATATCTTCTCTTGAAGCTAAATGGGGAAGTTTAGAGCGTAGGTTAATGGAAATGGTTATCGTTGAAGCGTATCGGGAAGGGTCGATTAGTGTTGGGAAAGTGCGAGAGTTATTAGGGATGAAAACTCGCCTTGAAGTTGACGCATTTTTAAAAGCTAAAGGGGTGGATTTACCTTACAGTGAAGCTGATTTGGAAGCGGATATCAAATCCGTGAACAACTGCGACAAGAAGAAAAATGGCTCTTCGGGAATTGTTATGCAAATAATTAACTTAAAATAAAATTCGATGAGAGCGCCTACGCTCAAAAGTAGCTGAAATCCATACAGGGAAGGACTTAAGGCACAAACAGGTTAATACCAAAAGATAGACAATTGAGT
>NZ_JASJFF010000614.1:0-8373 GCF_030065435.1 Microcystis sp. M53603_WE2 | reverse complement strand
CTTGGCCGTGGCTAAAATTGCCTTAGTTTCTATTTTGCGATACAAAAGCGAATACTGCACCTGATTGACCGCTAAGGGAACCTCTTTTTTCGCCAAAATCTGGCTTGCTTGACGCATTTGCTCGGCGGAATAATTACTTACACCCACTGCACCAATACGGCCGCTTTTTACTTCTTCCCCTAGGGCATTCATTAGGGTTTCTTGGCTAATTAGGAAGGTGAAGGGCCAATGCACTTGGTAAAGGGTAATTTTATCGGTTTCTAGACGGTTTAAGCTCTCGGTAATGGCATTATGAACCGCATTCGCCCCCAATCGCCACGGTACGGGGGCAAATTTGCTGGCAATATCGATGGGAATATCAGTCTCTTGCGTAAATTTTCCTAAGAGTCGTTCCGATTCCCCCAGTCCATAGACTTCGGCAGTGTCAAAAAAGGTGATTCCTGCCTCTACTGCCGCTTTAAAGGCCTCCTCTACCTGACTAGCTCCGTATTCCTTGCCATAGTTCCAGAATAGTTTATCTCCCCATGCCCAAGTCCCGATTCCCAAAGCACTGACGGCAATTCCTGTTTGTCCGAGATTAGCGGTTTGTCTAGTCATATTCCCTACAAAGAATGACAGCGTTTCCCATTAAAGTTGAAGTGTAACCTATATTTGGTCTGACTCACCACTAACCTCCTTTTTTGATTCCGGGAAATTCGCACCCATAATTAATGGGAAAGGACTTGACTTTGCCGGCGACTTGCGCTATGCTTTTCTTATAATGGGAGTCTGTGAAAAATTTTTTCAGACGCAAAGATTTCCATTATGAATAAAATATTTTAAAAATACTATCGCAAAATCTGCCGAGAAAAGCAAGCAAAATTTTGCCGATAATTGTTAAGTTTTGTATCTGGTTCCCCGGTTCTACCTGATAACTGTTCACCGAACACAGCAAAATCTCCCCAACACCTGGCCCCCACTAACCCCCTTTTTTGATTCCTGAAAATTCCCACCCATAATTAATGGGAAAGGACTTGACTTTGCCGGCGACTTGCGCTATGCTTTTCTTATAATGGGAATCTGTGAAAAATTTTTTCAGATGCAAAGATTTCCATTATGAATAAAATCCTTTAAAAATATTATCCCAAAATCTGCCGATAAAAGCAAGCAAAATTTTGGCGATAATTGTTAAGTTTTGTTAACAAAGAAATACAGAGATCAGCAAGGTCAAAAAATCGAAGTCTCTTGCTGATCTTGTTTGTCGCTTAACCTATGATTAGGTTAGGCGAATTTTGCGCTTTGACTAATTGTTAGTGCTAACTTCCGTGGTTTCAACAATTGCCGTCGGTTGGCAGGGAGTGGGTTGAAATTTCTCTGGAAAAGAGAAGCCTAAAAATGATGCGATCGCAATTATCGTGCCGGTAATTTTGGCAAGACTAACAACGTCTTCTCTGTACTTTAACCAATATTTATACATAATCATCAATCCTTTTACTTAGGAGGTGAACTATCTTTAGATTAAAAAAAATCTGATTATTTGTCGTTACTCAAAAGTCCTAAAAATGGTACTTTTTTTAGGTACTCTCAAGTAACCTGACAAGGTACTGAAAAGTAATCTTAAGTCCTGCAACCCTTAAAAAATGATGATGAATGAACTAAAAATGACTGAAATTAAACCCCTTTCATGGACTGAATTAGAAATGCTGGTTAATGATCTGAAAAAAGAGCATACAAACAAGGGATTAACAGACTTGGAGACAAAAATATTAAAAGGTATTTTTGATGATAAAACATATCGTGATCTAGCGAAAGAAATTAGGCAAGAAGAACAGTCAATCAAGAATGCGGCTTCTAGTTTATTTAAAATCTTGTCAGAGCAAACAGGTGAAAAGATTGAAAAGAGTAATCTGATTACTGCTTTGACAAGGTATAGAGATAATTCTCAGACATTTGATCATAACAATAAACCGCAAACTCAGCAATCAGATAAAGTTTTTGAATTAGTTATTGAGGTAGGGATAGACGACCTGACACCAGAGAAAATTGATAAGATTAACAACCTTATTCAAAAAATCGCCAGAGACAACACGATCAAGCCTATTATGAAACTTAAAGGCAGTATTCGGCTATTTTTAGAAGGTTCAGAAGATGGCTTAAAGCGCCTAGCAGATTTACATCAATCGGGGGAATTGCAAGCCCTTCTCAATGAACTTAAATCAGACGATATACCCGAAATTATCGTCACAAAAGCAGAGTTCACTACAGATGCAAAAGTTATTAAAAAAGCCGAATTAATTAAGGCAATTCGAGAGGGAACAATCAATAAGAAAACTCTACGATTTGTTGATTTAAGTGGGGCTATCCTGATTGGGGCTGACCTGAGTGGGGCTGCCCTGATTGAGGCTGACCTGATTGGGGCTGCCCTGATTGAGGCTGACCTGATTGAGGCTGACCTGATTGAGGCTGACCTGAGTTGGGCTAACCTGAGTGAGGCTGACCTGAGTGATGCTAACCTGAGAGGGGCTAACCTGAGATGGGCTGACCTGATGGAGGCTAACCTGAGTGGGGCTAACCTGATTGAGGCTGACCTGAGTTGGGCTATCGTGAGTGAGGCTATCCTGAGTGAGGCTATCCTGAGTGGGGCTAAACTGAGTGGGGCTAACCTGAGAGAGGCTAACCTGAGTGGGGCTGACCTGAGAAAGGCTAACCTGAGTGGGGCTAACCTGTGGGGGGCTATCCTGATTGAGGCTAACCTGAGAGGGGTTAACCTGAGTGGGGCTAACCTGAGAGGGGTTAACCTGAGTGGGGTTAACCTGAGTGGGGCTATTCTGAGAGGGGCTAACCTGAGTGGGGCTAACCTGAGTGGGGCTGACATTGAAAACGCTATCTTTATCGATGCAACGGGGATCACCCCCGAACAAAAACAGGATTTGATTCGACGAGGGGCAATTTTTGGGGATAATTCTAACGATCGCAGTAAAGCATTAGTTTAAAACAGCCTTTGATCTCCACCTTCAGCAGAGATTTAGGTAGGGTTGGCTGAATAAATGTGAAATATAGACGAGATAAGGGGTTTGGCGGCCTGTTTAGCCAAGCAGCTGCAAGATTTTCAAGCTGGTGGCTCAAAAACCTTGTATCTTAATCGGCGATCGCCCTTACTTTTTCAGCCAACCCATAATTAATGGGAAAGGACTTGACTTTGCCGGCGATTTGCGCTATGCTTTTCTTATAATGGGAATCTGTGCAAAATTTTTTTAGACGCAAAGATTTCCATTATGAATAAAATCCTTTAAAAATATTATCCCAAAATCTGCCGATAAAAGCAAGCAAAATTTTGCTGATAATTGTTAAGTTTTGTTAACAAAAAAATACAGAAAGGTAAAAAAATCGAAATCTCTTGCTGATCTTGTTTGTCTGCTTGATTGTCGCCTAAGCTATGATTAGGTTAGGCGAATTTGGCGCTTTTCTCGGATTAAGATTAACCCACCGCAAACCCTGTATATTCTCTGACTAGGGGTTCATGGAAGGCTAAAACAATATCTTCTTTAGGAACGCCTAAATTAACCAATTCATTGGCAATTCCCACCTCAGTGCCATCATGTTGTATCCAGATTTTACCCTTTTTAATATCGAGATGCAAAACACAACCATGATATCTTCGTCTATTTTTCCAGCCAACATACATCAATTGATAGTGATCGCCAACAGTATCAAAAATCAATTGTTGTTCAATCGGATCTTTAGATGAACCTATCTGAGAATATTCAGTAATGACTTGCTTGACATAGTGACGATATTGTTCTAATTTTTCCATTCGACAATTACCTCCCCAATCGGATCATAAATAATCAGGTAAATTTGAAATCGTTTAACGACAGTTTGAATAAATCGCAATTCAAAAAAACTATAATAAATATCTAAGGGAACAGCTAAATATAACTGTCTTTTAGGTTCTTTTTCTTCTAAAGCAACACGATAATTAAAGAATTGTCCAATGGCAGTATGAAATTCTGAAATGCTGGATTTACCGATAAAACTTTTAATTTCAACGGCTATCTTTTCATTATCTTTTTCTGCGGCTATCAGTTGCTCTGCTCCTAAATCGACATACATTTCTACATCACCCACTTCAATCCTTAAAGGGTCATCCGTAATGATCCAACCCTCTTTTTCTAATCCTTTTCTCACTGCACCATGAAAACGATCTTTAGCAGACATGAATCTTGAGGTTAGCAGGCATAATAATTATTAATTATAACATTTAGTCATGACGAGCGACAGGGTGAGAGCATCTCAAACCCTATTGACAATTGGCCAATTTTGTGATCCGCGTGGGCATTTCAAGTAATAAGGGACTTGCGTGAGAATAATATCCCAATCGATCGGAGGGCGCAAGCTCTGCGCCCCTACAGTAACGGATTTTGTCCACAATGTAGGGGCGAACGCAGTTCGCCCAAAAGGTACATTATCAAAGCGCAAGTCCCTAAGCTAAGACGTATTTAAACCGCTTATTCTGAGATTAGCCCCCCCTTGCCTGATCTCAACCAGCAATTTGAATTAAGAACAGCTTAACTAGCTGACATCCATCGTGATAAAATCGGCCTTGTCTTTCTTCTGCCAGCGCAACGCCGAGCGGCGGTATGTTGAGCTTATTTCCCCTTTTACTTTTTACTTGGTATAAATCGTGCAGGTTTTCATTTATCATACTCCCGAACTTACCCCCGTCCATACTCTACCCGATTGCGCCGTCGTTATCGATGTTTTAAGAGCAACAACCACGATCGCCACTGCCCTTAATGCCGGTGCGGAAGCAGTGCAAACCTTCAGCGATCTGAAAACCCTGAT
Source organism: Microcystis sp. M53603_WE2 (assembly GCF_030065435.1). Taxonomy (NCBI): domain Bacteria; kingdom Bacillati; phylum Cyanobacteriota; class Cyanophyceae; order Chroococcales; family Microcystaceae; genus Microcystis; species Microcystis sp. M53603_WE2. Next base: position 3,549 of record NZ_JASJFF010000614.1, on the reverse strand, counting down.
GCAGGTGAGCGATACCTGGCAACCGGAAAAACGTCTCCGAGCAGGAGAAAGAGGTGGCGCGAAAGTGGAAGGCTGCGATCTGGGCAATTCTCCCCTCGATTGTACCCCTGATTTAATGAAAGGTCGTCGTCTGTTTATCAGTACCACTAACGGCACTCGCGCTCTGCAAAGAGTGGAAGAATCCCCAATCGTGATCACTGCGGCCATGATCAATCGGCAAGCTGCCGTTAATTACTTATTGGATAGGCAGCCCGAAACCGTCTGGATTGTTGGCTCTGGTTGGGAAGGGGGTTATTCTCTGGAAGATACGGCCTGTGCTGGAGCGATCGCCGATGCGCTACAAGAACAATCGGGGCAAATGGCGATCGGGAATGATGAGGTTATTGCCTCGATCGCTCTTTATCGTCAATGGCAAAATGATCTTTTAGGAATGTTCCACAGTTGTAGTCATGGTCAGCGCCTCTTGCGTCTCCACTGTCAAGAAGATTTAAAATACTGCGCTAATATTGACTCTCTTGATGTTTTACCGATCCAAAAAGAACCGAGCATTTTAGTCAAACTTTAGACATTATCACCCAGAGAAAGGGTCATCAGTGCCGGTAGGAGTATCGATCCTAGCCGGATTCCTTTATTTAGGGTCTGCTGAATAAATCTAAAAACCTTGTTGAATAAAACTTTTAGACCTTTTTGAAATCCAAAAGTGCCTCGTCTGGGAGTGATCAGGGGGAAAATTCAGGTACTTTTTCCCTGAAAATTAGGTAATTGAGCAGATGAAAATCGGTAAAACCCTACACCCCACACCCCACACCCCACACCCTACCCCCACCGAAAAACTTTTTGCCGCAAACCCTATTTATAGTTTGCCAACCATGACTATCGATTCTTTACTGCAACCTTTTCAGCGTTTTGGTGTCAATCTCGGTTTAGAAAGAATAAAAAATCTGCTGGAGATTTTAGGCAATCCCCAAGATAAAATTCCGATTATTCATGTCACAGGAACTAATGGCAAAGGTTCGGTTTGTGCCTATCTATCATCTATTCTCAGCACCGCCGGTTACAAAGTCGGACGTTATATTTCTCCCCATTTAATTGATTGGACAGAAAGAATCTCTATTAATGGCGAAAATATTGAAACCGCGACTTTAGAAAACCTGCTTAAAAATCTACAGTCGCTTATCGATCCCCAGCAGGAAAGTCCTACTCAATTTGAGGTAATTACTGCCGCTGCTTGGCTGTATTTTGCTCAGGAAAAGGTGGATATTGCCGTGATGGAAGTGGGTTTAGGAGGAAGATTAGATGCGACTAATGTTTGCGCTCAACCTTTGGTTACTGTCATCACTTCTATCAGTCGGGAACATTGGCAAAATTTAGGGCCGACGGTTGCCGATATTGCAGGGGAGAAAGCGGGGATATTAAAAGCGAATTGTCCCGCAGTTATCGGACAATTACCGGAATCAGCGCAGGGGGTAGTTAGGGAGAGAATCAAGCTGTTAAATTGTCCGACGGTATGGGTAGAAGCTGCCGAAAAAATTGCCGATAATCGGGCCAAATATCAAGGGTTAGAATATCCTTTATCCTTAGCGGGAGATTTTCAATTAACTAATTCGGCTATAGCGATCGCTGTTGTTAATATTTTACGTCAGCAAGGTTGGCAAATTAGCGATGAAGTCGTGCAAGAAGGAATGGCAAAAACTCGCTGGTTAGGACGTTTACAAACCGTTAATTGGTGTCAGCGAGAAATTTTAATAGATGGCGCTCATAATCCCGCTGCTGCCATGGGTTTAAGGCAGTATGTAGATAGTTTAAAGGCTCCAAAAATTATCTGGGTGATGGGTATTTTATCGACTAAAGATCATCGGGAAATATTCCAAGCTTTATTAAGAAAAGGCGATAGTTTATATTTAGTTCCTGTCCCGGATCATAGCAGTGCCAATCCTGAAACCTTAGCGGAATTAGCGGCTTCAATTTGTCCAGAATTATCTCACCTAGAGAGTTGTTCCGATGTATTTTTAGGACTAAAAAAAGCCATCCAAGAATCTGCCGATAGTCGTATAATTCTCTGTGGATCGCTTTATCTAGTCGGTTACTTTTTAGGGAGTTTGTTTCAGGGAAAATAAAACATCAATTTTACTGGTGGTTTTATCAGGCATAGTGGCAGTAATTCCGATCCCGCGTACCGATTCTAAAAAGGCCTTTGCTTCTGGGGTTAATTCCGTGGCTGGAAGATTATTAATTCCCCCTGCTTTAGCAATAATTTGCTCCACATCGATGAAAAAATAACCGAGATTATTTTTAGGCAAATTTGCGATCGATGCTTGGAAATTCTCACTTTTGCTAATCGGTTGATTCGGTTGGGGTTGATAGGGAATTCCGACGGTCATTTTTAGGGTATCATTATTAGGCCAAGCATAGGTTAAAATCGCTTGTTCTTCCGCTTTCCATTCAGTCACATCTTCACCGGAAATTTGACTGTTTTTTATGGTGATAAAGGGAACAGTTTTCACCAATTCATTTAACTTATCGAGGGTAATTTTTGCCGCTTTCTGATCGCCGGTTTGCCAGATCATCATTCCCCCAAAACCTAACCCTCCCACTGCTTGCTGGTTGGGGATAATTCCAAAGGCAAATTCTCGATCCATCCAGTTGAAAACTTCTTGATCCGCGTCAAGGGTTGCCATCTGAAAATTCTCACGGATCTGACGCAGAAAAACTTGTAATTCTGGGTTAGTTTGGGACTGTTTTTCTGCTTCTTCCCATCCCTGTTTAAGATTATTACCACTCCAAAGTGCGATGGTATCTCCGGGTAAATAATTTAAAACTTGATTTCTGCTGGGGGAAGGTAGGTTAGAAATAGTTTCAGGAGCAAGTTTAGCCACCATTTGTAACTGTAATCCCGTATCGGTGACACCCACTCCTGCGACAACATCTTGAATTTTTGCTAATTCTTGCCGACTTTGGGGAGATAAATTAGCATCTGGTCCCAAGATTGCGGCATAATCATCGATATAAATTGTCGCTAGGGTATTGGGGAGGTTGAGGGATTGGGAAAGCAGTTTTCTCACTTCCGGTTTACTGCTAAAAGATGGCTGTCCTCGGTAGGTATCGATCGCCGCTTCTAACACCTTTTTATCGTAGGATATCAACAAAAAATCCCCCGCAACGGCAATATAAATGGTGGTGTTATCCTGCCAATCTATAGCAGTAATTTTAACACCTTTGTAGTCACTGGTGCTAGTTTTGCGATTAACTTGTTGTCCTAGTTTTTTCTGGAATTCCGACGCTTTAATTTTATCTTTGATGCCGATAACCGTTAATAATTCCGATTGTCCGGGGGTAGCTGCGGGAAGGAAAGCAAAGCTAATACTACCGATCCAAGGTTCGATATCCCGTTGATAATCAATCTTATCAGTGAAGATATTTTTTTGTAATTCTTCTAGTCCTTGACTAACCGCAGTTCGCGATTCTGGTGTACCATATTTAGCTAACACTGACCAAGCTTTTGCATCCGTGGAGACAAAACTACTAGCAAAGGCAGTTTCTGGGATAACT
>NZ_JASJFF010000891.1:0-1392 GCF_030065435.1 Microcystis sp. M53603_WE2 | reverse complement strand
TTGCAGCTGCCGTTGCGTCGTAGGGCGACCAAATTGGGTACTCTGATGCGGAGAAGATGAATTGTAGTTCAGCGTCTGGGATTTGTGTGGCCAGGAGTTTGAAGAGTGATAATTTGTCTGACTGGCTCAGATTGTTGACCAGAGGAATTAACTCAGCGAGTGACATGGTTTAAACTTCTAGAGGTGCGAGAATGAATTCTCAATAAAATCTTAATTGGGGGTATTATCTGGAAAAATTCGTCTAGTATATAGTCAGAGAGAGTTTTAAATAGTTTAGAAACATTCTTTGGTATGTAAAACCTATGGAAGTTAGAGAGATTAAAATTCGTGTTGACGCGGAATCGGCCGAAATTTATGAATCAGCTATATTTGCTGATCGCCAAAAGCTTGATGCTCTTCTTAGTTTGAGGTTGAAAGAATTTGCTAGAAAACGCCGCCCACTAGAGGCTGTTATGAGTGATATCAGTCGGAAAGCACAAGCTAGAGGCTTAACTCCCGAAATTTTGAGTAATTTGGCTCTTCGTTACTTGGTATGATTCGATCAGGGGGCATAAATCGACTAAATCCTTATCCGGCAAGAGACTTAATTGATTAGCTCGTTCTAGATCGAAAACAATTGGGAACAATCGAAGCAATGTCTTTCTATATAAGGGTTTCATCCCTTATAACCCCCCTCCATTGCATAACACAAACCGAAGAACCACATAAGTTAAATTATTTGATTAAGGTGTAGAATTGATGGTATTAATTATAACTCAGATATTGGGTGGTAATTTGGGAAAAAGGTAATGTTGGGTTTCGTCACCTCAACTTAACCTACAAGATCGCTTCTCCTCCTCTCCAAAAGCGATCGCCCCTCCTCCTCATCAAAAAGCGATCGCCCTTTGCGTTCCTATCCCAAGCGGCAGCTTTAAAGTTTAACCAACAAGATGACAGCGAATAACAATCAATTTGGTGTGTTACATTTATAATATAGATATTTCAAGTAAAAATCATTTCACCAACAGATCATGCTTAATTCTATTAACGCATTATTTGACGGAAAGGTCTTTCATCCAGAGCAACCCGTTACATTGAAGGCTAATACTCGTGTCCGCATTATTGTTGATAACTTATCGGATGAAAATAATGAACTCATTTCTTTTTTAGAGACAGCAGAATCATTACAACTAGACGGCCTCTCAGATTGGTCAGAAAATCTAGATAAATATTTATATGGCGAAGAAAAAGAGCATGAACCCTGAGAAATTTGGCTCTTCGGGAATTGTTATGCAAATAATTAACTTAAAATAAAATTCGATGAGAGCGCCTACGCTCAAAAGTAGCTGAAATCCATATAGGGAAGGACTTAAGGCATCAACAGGTTAATACCAAAAGATAGACAATCGAGTT
>NZ_JASJFF010001017.1:0-1486 GCF_030065435.1 Microcystis sp. M53603_WE2 | reverse complement strand
GTGTTGGTGTGGGGTAAAATCGAAACGAATAGGCTTTTTCCATACCTCACATTTTAGCATATATTTCGTAAATGTGCTAATATTTAACAGTAAAGCCGTCGTAGAACGACGGGGTTTCAGACCCAAAATTTTCGATGAAATTTACCAGTAGTCAAAGCGAACTCAACAGCAATTTATCCCTAGTTAGTCGGGCCGTTGCCAGTCGTCCTACCCATCCGGTGTTGGGAAATGTTCTCTTTTGTGCCGATGAGGAAAAGGGCGAAATTAGCCTGACTGCTTTTGATTTGAGTTTAGGGATTCGCACCAGTTTTCGGGCCGAGGTGGTGGAAGGGGGTAAGATTACCCTGCCGGCAAAATTACTTAACGATATTGTCTCTCGTTTGGGAGAGGGGGAAATCACCATCTCTGTGGAAGAAAACGAGAATGATGAGGAGCATAGTCTCGCTTTCCTGAAAACTGCCTCGGCACAGTTCCAAATTCGCGGCATGAAAGCCGATGAGTTCCCAGAATTGCCCACGGTGGCCGATGGGGAAATTGTTAATTTACCTGTAGTTGCCTTGACAGAGGGACTAAAAGGTGCATTGTTTGCCGCTAGTGGCGATGAAACTAAACAGGTGTTGACGGGGGTGCATTTAACTAAAACCGTCGATTGTCTAGAATTTGCCGCTACAGACGGTCATCGTTTAGCGGTGGTACAAACTCCCCTAGAGGAGGTGGAAAGTGCCTCTGGTGGCTTTAATGTCACCATTCCGGCCCGGGCCCTGCGAGAATTGGAAAGAATGATGTCAACAAAACAAAATATCGAGACTATTACTCTGCATGTGGATGATTCTCAAGTCATCTTTGAAATGGGGGAACAGAGGTTAACCAGTCGTAAGTTAGAAGGGGCCTATCCCACTTATAATCAGTTAATTCCTAAATCCTTCGAGCGCTCTTTGGTTTTAGACCGCAAACAATTAATCCGTTGTTTGGAATTAGTGGCGGTTTTATCGGACCAAAAGAATAATTTAGTCAAGTTTAGCCTCGATAGCGAAAATGACCGTTTATCCCTAGCGGTGGAATCTCCCGATTTAGGTAGTGCCAAAGAGTCCATGGCGGCGGAAATTCAGGGAGAAAGTGGCGATATTGCCTTTAATGTTAAATATTTGATGGACGGTTTGAAGGCTTTACCTAATAATGATATCCAAATGCAGTTAAATGCTAGTACCCAACCGGTTATTTTTACCCCCTTGGGAGGTTTAAAGATGACCTATTTGGTGATGCCGGTACAAATTCGTCAGTAGTTCTGACTTAATTGGAACTGTGGGATCTGTTTTTAACCTATCCCATTTTTGATCCTGTTAACTCAATCCTATTTTCTCGCCAAAGGATTGGGTTTATTTTCTCTATTTTGGCGATATACTGTTGATAATTGAACAAGTTAACGGATTGAATTGATATGTTATTATCTACTCCTGAAACAATTCAGCATATTCTTTGGCAAGGG
>NZ_JASJFF010000294.1:0-3080 GCF_030065435.1 Microcystis sp. M53603_WE2 | reverse complement strand
CAAAAAGTGCCGACCATTGGAGTGATTGGGGGGAAAATTCCGGGACTTTTTCCCTGAAAATTAGGTAGTTGACCACCTGAAAATCGATAAAACCCCACACCCCACACCCCACACCCCACACCCCACACCCTGCCACCACCGAAAAACTTTTTCAGCAAGCCCTAAATACGTCTTAGCTTAATAATTCAGGCTCATCCCTAAAGGTGAATTTTCTTCTGGGCATTTTTTTTTGATTAATTAGCGGATATCACCCTAGATAATGGGGGTAAAACCTCACTATCAGCCCCAGGGACAACCTGACAAAATTAAATTATCGCCGTCAACGAGGACAAATTAATGAAACCGATTGTTGAATCTTTTTACAACTGGTACAGCAGCAAAATCACTCACCCCCAATATCGTTGGATTATCATTCTGGGAACTATGGTTTATCTGTTTAGCCCCCTCGATATTTCTCCTGACGTTTTCCCGATTATTGGTTGGATCGATGATGGTATTGTCCTCACCCTTTTAACCACGGAATTATCGCGATTAGTTCTTGATTATCGCAATCGCCGTCCGGGGACAGTAAAGAATCAAACCGAGGTTTCTTCCCCAACCAATGCCGTTGATACCGATGCCGTAGAAGTCAGAAGTTAGAATTCGTAAGTCTCAATTCTGACTTCTGAATTCAGGAGATTGCTGTTATTTATTCTCCCCCCCACTACCCCACTTCCCCACTTCCCCACTACCCCACTACCCCACTTCCCCACTCCCCCACTTCCTAATTCCCTAAACTTGAATCAAAGAACTATCGACGGTGGCTAAAAGTGTTTGCACCTCCTCATCGCTGGTTTGGGAAAAGTCCTCGTACCAAAGAGAAATCGATCTCAATTCGTAGGGTTTATGTAGGCAAATTACTCGATCGACTAATTTTTCTAATTGATCACAGACCTCCGGCGGGGCAACAGGAACAGCAATAATAATAGCAGCGGGGTTTCTAGCTTTCAGGGTCAGAATCGCCGCTTTAATCGTTGCTCCCGTAGCGATCCCATCATCTACTAGAATAATCGTTTTTCCCGTCACGTCCGGAAAGGGTCGCTCCCCTCGATACAAACGATCGCGTCGCTCTAATTCGATCATTTCTTCCTTTGCTACCCTTTCCATCATCGCCTCCGATAGGTGCAAGTCTTCAACGACACTTTCATTGATTACCCGCACCCCATTCTGACCGATTGCCCCAAAAGCTAACTCTTTGCGCTCCGGTACACCTAATTTTCGCACCAAACACAGATCTAGCGGTAAATGTAACCTTTGGGCAATTTCAAAGGCGATCGGAACCCCACCCCGGGGCAAAGCCAAAACTAGCACCCCAGCACTATTGGTATATTCTGTCAAGTAACTAGCTAATAGTCTCCCAGCCGACCGCCGATCTTTGAGCAGATAAGTCATAACTCCCTCCTAGGGGCTAATCCCCGTGGAGATCCCTAGTCTCCCCTGACTCTATTCTATATTTCTCCGCTCATCTCTAGCTGAAATGTTAAGAAATTTAGCGAAGGCTTGACATTTTTTCGGCTAACCGCAGTTTTTCCAGTCCGGAGATCGGCTAAAATCTTAGGCAAAAGGGTTTTGTAAAGTTAGGTAACAAACATGAATCAAAGTTTAAGTGATGCGCTAGAGCCGATCGCCGCTGCCTTTCGCAGTCTCGGAACTCCCGAACCGATCGTTCATTGGGGACATCCAGTCATGATGGGGATTGTGGTTTTAGTTATGGGTAGTTATACTGCCTATGCCGGTTGGCAAAGCCGTTTAAGCAAAGATGGGGAAGTAGTGGCCAACAATCGGGCTGATCACCGCAAACTCGCCCCCTGGCTGTTTTTATTTATCGCTCTCGGTTACACCGGCGGTATTTTATCCCTAGTCATGCAGAAACATCCAATCCTCGAAAGCAGCCATTTCTGGACAGGATCGGTCGCAATCGGTTTATTAGCTTTCAATGGATTATTATCCCTCACTGGCTTTGCTGGCGGGAAAAAAGAACTTTTCCGGACTATTCACGCCTATATCGGCAGCATTGCCCTGATTTTACTGCTAGTTCACGGTGTTTTCGGTCTTCAGTTGGGATTATCTCTCTAGTTGGTTTATTTATGGCTTCGGGTGGGCTATTTCCCACCTGGAAGTTTTTCACGGTGGAAGACTGTGGCCAAGGAAAATAATTGAAGAAATCATGACTTTAAGCGCTATTGTCGGGATTCTGCGTTTAGAATTAACAGTTAATTTACCAAGAAAGTAAAGTATCGTCACGCAACGAGGAGATAGATATTTTGAAGAAAGTAGAAGCGATTATCCGACCCTTTAAACTTGAAGAGGTGAAACTCGCCCTAGTTAACGCGGGCATTGTCGGGATGACCGTCTCCGAAGTTAGAGGTTTCGGTCGTCAGAAAGGTCAATCGGAACGTTATCGCGGTTCCGAGTACACCGTCGAATTTCTCCAAAAACTCAAGATCGAGATCGTCGTCGAAGATAAGCAGGTCGATATGGTCGTCGATAAGCTGATTTCGGCGGCCCGTACCGGTGAAATCGGAGACGGTAAAATCTTCATCTCCCCCGTGGAACAGATCGTCCGCATCCGTACCGGCGAAAAAGATCTCGAAGCGATTTAACCTCCAAACAAGGGATGATAGTACAATGCTGTCATCCCCCCCCCATTGAAGGCAATTCCCATCAAGCAGTGTAACCTAATTTGATATCGACCACCAACGACCGATTCCCCCAAACAAAAACTTTGTACCTCACCATTAAGATAACAAAGGCAGGGGGCAGTCCCGATGCCAAAGTTGGCACCGCCAAGCCTGAAAATATTCTGATCCTAAATCCGGTTATTACAAACTGATTATTTATTCCCCCTTCATCGCTGCTGAAGACCGCCGAACGGTACAAATAATTTGACCAGACTAGATCCCACATTCCGCACCCTAAGTGTCACAACGTCTCAAAAGAGGAAGATGCCTGAGTCAAAATACTTATCTAGAGGAGTGAGTTGGCGGCAAGCTGCCGGCAACTAAGCCGAAAATTCCAGGGTTCCCCCAGTCATTCGCAAT
>NZ_JASJFF010000774.1:0-1833 GCF_030065435.1 Microcystis sp. M53603_WE2 | reverse complement strand
ATCTAGGGGATTTACAAAAAGCGATCGATGAATTGGTAGTAGAACCCTTCGATCATACTTTTTTAAATAAGGATATTCCCTACTTTGCCGAAGTGGTTCCCACCGCGGAAAATATTGCCTTACATATCGCTCAACTATTAGGGGAACGGATCCGCCAATTAGGAGCCGAATTAGATAAAGTTAAACTGATTGAAAGTCCCAATAATTCTGCGGAAATCCACTGTCGTGGTTTGGTTCAAGCTCCCCGACAACTTCTAGAAAAAACCCTGACAGCCGTTTAATTGCCTGTTAGTTAAGGTGATTAGGGTGAGCATGGCTCACCCTGATGGATTTAATTAGGGCTTGCTGAATAAATCTAAAAACCTTGTTGGATAACGCTTTTAGACTTTTTTTGCCTCAAAAAGTGCCGACCTTTGGAGTGATTGGGGGGAAAATCCCTGGACTTTTTTCCTGAAAATTAGGTAATTGACCACATGAAAATGAGTAAAACCCCACACCCCACACCCCACACCCCACACCCTACCCCCAGGAAAAACTTTTTCACCAGACCCTAATTAAACCCTAGTTAAACACTTCTCGCCATCCTCGCTTTCCTTTGCTTTGGCGTAAGGGAGAGGCTAAATCGACAATTTTCTCGAGCAGTTTCGGGGCCAATTTTTGACACCAAAGAGCTAGATGACTTTGCCAACCGACGACAATTTCCGTTTTGTCCCTATTTAACCCGGTAATTAGGGTTTGGGCGACTTCTTCGGCGCTCATCGGTTTTAACCATCGAAATAACTGCAATTCTCGCACCATATCCGTATCGGTTAAAGAGGGTAAGAGGGTGACAACTTTGATGTTGTGTTCCCGTAATTCCGACCTGAGAGCTTGACTAAAACCCAAAATGGCAAATTTGGTGGCCGAGTAGGTAGCAAAGCTAGGAGCGGCAATTTTACCCATCATGCTGGAAACATTGACAATCGTTCCCTGTCCCCGAATTGCCATCCGGCGGGCAATTAAGCGAGTAACCGTGTACAGGGCCATCAGATTTAAAGATATTTCTGCTTGCACTTGCGAAAATTGCGAGCGTAGAAAGGGGGTTTGATGGGCAATACCGGCACAGTTAACGAGGATATCGATGCCGCGGCATTCTTGCCAAACGCGGATAATTGAAGGACTAACAAGGTCATTTTCGGTTAAATCTAGGGCTAAAGGTGTGGCAATGACCCCTAGGGACTCAATTTCTTTCGCTAGTTTTTCTAATCGCTCTTGATCTCTGGCAACAATCACAATTCTGCTTAAACCTTGTCGGGCCAATTCTAAGGCGATCGCTCGTCCAATACCCCGGGATGCCCCCGTGACTAGGGCAGTTTTTCCCTGTAATTTCATGATCAAACTCCTGTTTTAAGCAACAGTACAGAAATTTATTGGTTTTGCTTCTGAAATCTTTGATTTGTGCATCTATGCCCTACATAAGTAGTGAAGCAATCGGGGGATAGATGGATAGGTTAGGGTGCATGGGATTTTTCCTCCTTCAAAGCGCACTCTTGAACCCACGGTAACAGTTGTCTTTACAAACAGCAATCTTTTTTAACACTTTTCCGCAAAATCACTCGATCGGATGAACGCTCAGGGTGATCCTCGATCCGATGGAAGGGGAGTGGGGAGAAGGGAGATGGGAGATGGGAGAGGGGAGATGGGAGATGGGAGATGGGACTGGGGAGATGGGAGTGGGGGGCAGCAGGAAAAAAATTGTGGTTCCACCCTATTGTTCATCTCAATTTAGGTGTTCAATGTCGGTAATAATCGGTAGAATCACCGTGATCTTTGTGCCTTTTCCTTCCTCGCTTT
>NZ_JASJFF010000443.1:0-1005 GCF_030065435.1 Microcystis sp. M53603_WE2 | reverse complement strand
AAAAGTCCAGGAATTTTGCCCCCGATCCCCGCAATGGCTGGCACTTTTTGAGGGAAAAAAAGTCTAAAAGTCTTATCCAACAAGGTTTTTAGATTTATTAAGCAAACCCTAATTAGCCCCTAGGTTAAATTATTGGCTAAAAGATGGGCCAATTGTTCGGCATTTGCCCGGGGGGAAAGACGAGGAAGGATTTTTTCCCCCGTGGCCAGTTTTTGACAGAGGACGGGGATTTCGTACTGATAAGCGTTAAACCAATCCTCTCGACTGGTAATGTCCCTAATTTCTAACTGCCACTCCGGTTGACGGATTTTTTCTAGTTTCTCTAGCAACCCTTCGCAAAGATGACAGTCCGGTTTACTGTATAAAATTAGTTCTATGGTAGTCATAAATATTTATGTTCATTACCTCCACGATTAGTCTCTCATCAACAATTCTACAAACTCCCACACCCACACCGACTTTAAATAATAATTTAGTTAATTCAGGTTCTCAAGATCTAGTCTATATCGGTGTGTTTCTTCTGGCAATCACCCTAGTCATTGTTATTGGTATTATCAATCAAAAAATTGAATACGCTCTCATTTTTGCCGCCACTCTCACTGCTATTTTAGTTGCTTTCTTCTGGTTTTTATAAGTCCTTCAACCAAGGGGATTGAGGTGATGGTCATTCTGACTTCCCCGACCGACTCCTAACACCCTATATACAAGCAAAACGATCGGACTTGTAATATAATTGTATTGATTGTCCCTTGTTGCTAGAATCACCCCAAATTGACTCAATGGGTTTATAAACGATGACAACCCTAGATATTGCTACCGATATTGTCTGTCCTCCCACCGATTTATGGAGTGATGAACCACCCGTGGAAAGTGATCTGCATTTACAACAAATTATTTTATTATTATCTTGTCTTGATTGGCTCTGGCAAGATAGAAACGATTACTATGCCTCGGGCAATTTGACTATTTATTATAACGAAAGACAACTGAAACAGCGAGATTTTT
>NZ_JASJFF010000657.1:0-14592 GCF_030065435.1 Microcystis sp. M53603_WE2 | reverse complement strand
TATTTGGTGAAATTGTTGAAGGAAATATGGAGCAGAATTTACTTGGTGATACTATTGAAGCGGTATGGTATAGACTACCTCTAAATTTTAAATTTATTGAACTAGATGCTTTTATTGTCATGCCCAATCATATTCATGGAATTATAGTAATACAAAATTATGATCTGGAAAAGACCGAATACGATTCTCAATATACTCACGGTACAATGCCGGAATCTTTGGGGGCTATTGTGCAGAATTTCAAATCAATTTCTAGTCGTAAAATTAATCGTTTATGTGGCGATCACATGAAAGTTTGGCAGCGCAATTATTATGAACATATCATTCGCAATGAAGATTCTTATCAAAAAATCCGGCAATACATTCTTGATAATCCGCGAAATTGGGAACAAGACGAGAACAATCTGAATAAATTCAAACCAATGTAGGGGCAAATAACCTGTGGGGACAAATAACCTGCGGGGACGAATAACCTGTAGGGGCGAAGCATTCGGGCAATAACATATCGCTGAAACCATAAATTTCTTATCCGAATGCTTCGCCCCTACCCCGGGCAATAAACTAATAACCTTCGCCTATTATCCCTGTGATACAATTATGATAATCTCCTCATTAAATCCCTGTACGGGCGAAGCATTCGTGCATAATCTATCACTAACCTTAGCCTATCATCCCTGTGATACAATTCTGATAATCTCCCCATTAAATCCCTGTACGGGCGAAGCATTCGTGCATAATCTATCACTGAAACCCTAGATTTTCTATCCGAATGCTTCGCCCCTACCCCAGACAATAACCTTAGCCTATCATCCCTGTGATAGAATTACGATAATCTCCCCATTCAATCCCTGTACGGGCGAAGCATTCGTGCATAATCTATCACTGAAACCCTAAATTTTCTATCCGAATGCTTCGCCCCTACCCATCAATTCCCCATCTGCCACGCCATGAATGAACAACGCACCCAAGCCTCCCTAAACCCGCAAGACTATCTCAATTTCTTGATGGAAACATTACAAAAAATCTCTGAAAATCCTAATCCTCAAGTTATTTATCCCTTCTGGGCGCAGAATCTTGATAAGTTAGATTATAATTTAGCGCAAATCCTAGACAGTTGGGCGAGAGAGACATTAACGAAAGTTAATTCAAAACAAGCTTATTCTATCGCTGCGGTTATTTTCTATTTCAGTGAATCAATCCAACAATTTCCCCTCGGTGACATCGCTGTCAACCAAGAAATTGCCATCACGGGTTATGAAATAGCCTTAACTATCTTCACTTTTGACGCATTTCCCCAGCAATGGGCAATGACACAGAATAGTCTCGCTGGTGCTTACAGTGACAGAATCAAAGGGGATAAAGCTGAGAATTTAGAAAAGGCGATTACCGCTTACCAGGAAGCCTTGAAAGTGTTGACTTTTGACGCATTTCCCCAGCAATGGGCAATGATACAGAATAATCTCGCTAGTGCTTACCTTGACAGAATCAGAGGGCAGAAAGCTGACAATTTAGAAATAGCGATCGCCGCTTGCCAGGAAGCCTTGAAAGTTTATACTTTTGACGCATTTCCCCAGCAATGGGCAAATACACAGAATAATCTGGCTATTGCTTACCTTTTCAGAATCAGAGGGGAGAGAGCCGACAATTTAGAAAGGGCGATCACTGCTTGCCATGAAGCCTTGAAAGTGTTAACTTTTGAGGCATTTCCCCAAGATTGGGCAATGACACAGAATGATCTCGCTGCTGCTTACGTTGATAGAATCAGAGGGGAGAGAGCCGAGAATTTAGAAAGGGCGATCACTGCTTGCCAGGAAGCCTTGAAAGTGTTAACTTTTGAGGCATTTCCCCAAAATTGGGCAATGACACAGAATAATCTCGCTGCTGCTTACGGTAATAGAATCAGAGGGGAGAAAGCTAAGAATTTAGAAAGGGCAATCGTCGCTTTAAATGAAGCCTTGAAAGTGAGGACTTTTGACGCATTTCCCCAAGATTGGGCAATGATACAGAATAATCTCGCTAGTGCTTACCTTGACAGAATCAGAGGGCAGAAAGCTGACAATTTAGAAATAGCGATCGCCGCTTACAATGAAGCTTTGAAAGTGAGAACTTTTGAGGCATTTCCCCAAGATTGGGCAATGACACAGAATAATCTCGCTAATGCTTACCTTGACAGAATCAAAGGGGATAAAGCTGAGAATTTAGAAAAGGCGATCGCCGCTTACCAAGAAGCTTTGAAAGTGAGAACTTTTGACGCTTTTCCCCAAAATTGGGCAAATACACAGAATAATCTCGCATTAGCTTACAGTGACAGAATCAGAGGGGATAAAGCTGACAATTTAGAAATGGCGATCACATCCTATCAGAATGCTTTAACAATCCGCACAAAAGAAGCTGATCCCCTTAATTGTTTACAAACCGCTCGTAATTTAGCTATTCTTCACTACAGCGAAGAGCAATGGCAACCTGCCACAGAAGCCTATAATACTGCCATTGAAGCGGTAGAAAATGCCCGCTTAGAAGCATTAAACCCCCAAAGTCGCCAAGAGGTTTTATCTAATGCTATTGGTGTTTTTCATCGCATTGTACAGGCGCATCTTAACCTCAATCAGCCTGAGAAGGCATTGGAATATATCGAACGCAGTAAAGGGCGTAATCTGGTGGAATTAATCACCCAGAAAAACCTACACCCCCAAGGCGTTAGTCAAGAAATTATCGCCCAATTAAATGAATTAAAGCAAAGAGTGGTTAATGAACAAATTCGTTTACAACATCAAAGTATTAACCAGAATTTAATGGGTCGTGATAACTTAACTCCTTACGTTCAAGATCACAGTTATCTGAAAGAATATCAACAAGACTTAGATAATTTTATTGCAAGAGAAATTAAAGATCCTCTCTTTAGCCTCACTCAAAAAGTTGAGCCGATCCCATTTACAGAAATTCAGGAATTAACTGATGCTGAAACTTGTCTGCTGCAATGGTACATTACAGGGGAGAAAATACTCGCTTTTGTCGTGTCTGCTGATGGAGAGGTTAAAGTTTGGCAATCTTCCGAAGATGATATAAAGCAATTCTTTGATACCTTCAGTAATTATCGACAGCTTTACTACTCCAAAAATGGCAAGCAAGAATGGAGAAATCAACTATCTAACCTCTTACAGACTTTTGCTGATATTCTGCATATTAATGATATTCTTGCCCTCATTCCCGATACTTGTCAACGCTTAATTATTATTCCCCATGTGTATCTGCATATTCTCCCTATTCACGTCTTACCTGTTGATCCCCCCCAACCCCCCTTAAAAAGGGGTGAGTCGGCAACGGGGGGATCAGAATTACAAGATTTATTTCCGAAGGGTGTACAATATGCCCCCAGTTGTCAAATCTTGCAAAAAATCACCCAAATTTTTCACCATTCAGACTTTAATAAACTGTTCGCTATTCAAAACCCCACTAAAGACTTATCTTACACTGACTTAGAAGTTAATATCCTCTCAACTTTCTTTACTGAACCTCAAGTTATCGCCCAAGATAACGCCACTAAAAACGCTGTTCTTCCCCATCTCAAATCCTCAGATAACCACTGTTATCACTTCTCCTGTCATGGAAGCTTTAACCCAGCTAATCCCCTTGAATCCGCCTTATTATTAGCCAATAAAGAACCCCTAACATTAGGCGAAATCTTTGAACTGCGCTTGAATAAATGTCGCCTTGTCACCCTTTCTGCCTGCGAAACTGGCATGATTGATATAAACTCTATCAGTGATGAATATATCGGTTTACCCAGTGGTTTTCTGTTTGCGGGAAGTCCCAGCGTTGTCAGTAGTTTATGGACAGTTAATGATTTATCAACCTCCTTCTTAATGATTAAATTATATGAGATTTTATTTGATGAGAATCAGCAAGTTTCTGTACCAGTTGCTTTAAAACAAGCTCAAAACTGGTTACAGAATTTAACTATTGAGGAATTGGACAAATTTCTAGAGCAATATCAGCCACAAATGGACAAACATCTTGCCTTATTGCAACCAGAACAGCGTCCACTATATAAAGAATCATTGAAACAAATAAAACAGCGCAAACCACATCCTTTTATAAGTCCTTATTACTGGGCAGGTTTTATCGCTACAGGGATTTAAGTTTCAAGATTAGCACAAACCTTTTTCATACCCAACTTAAAAGCACAAATACCGATAGCTGTTGCCACACCGGGAGGAATACCAGCACCCATAGAAATTGGTTCTATTGCTGGTGCAATCATTCCAGATTCCAAAGCTTCTCTAACTTCCTCTTGACAGATAAATTGGCGGCATTTTTTCAGTAAATCACCGATAGATCTATCTGGTTCTGTACCAGTTTCTCGCATTAGCAGTAAGGGTATAGCATACTTGAGATAACCGTCGCACTCATCAATCGCATCCAAAGCAGCAATCGCACTTAGATTATCTACCAATTCAGCGCGAAACTGGGCAATTTCTTCAGGAGTAACTTTAGTTGATTCAATATTCATAGGTTGTTCTTATTTAGGGTTTGCTGAAAAAGTAGGGGCGAAGCATTCGGGCAATAACCTATCGCTGAAACCTTAGATTTCCTATCCGAATGCTTCGCCCCTACAGGATGGGATCGCTGATGAAGAGGCAAGGTTTTGAACCACGATTCTCGCAAAACAGGTGCAAGGTTTTGCGAGAAAGGCCCTAAAGTCCTTACCTCGCCTACATTTCATATTTATTCAGCAAACCCTATTTACAGACAATGCTAATTGTATATTTTATCATCTATCGATAGTTTTTCATAGAAAGTGTTAATCTAACTGGTTACTGATAACTGAAAAGGTTCTTAATTCCCTACCATTGTGATAATTGCTGTCATTTAAACCACGACAAAATTAACTAATTTGCCCGGGACAACAATCACTTTTTTGATTTCCTTACCCTCTAAATAACGTTGGGCGATTTCTGATTCCAGGGCGAGGGTTTCTAGGGTGCTTTTATCGGCACTAGCGGGAACTTGTATCGTGCCTCTGGTTTTTCCCAAAATTTGGATGACAAGGGTAATCTCGTCCACAATCAGGGCAGTGGGATCAACTTTTGGCCAGGGTTGCAGGTGAATTGATTGGCTATGGCCTAAAGCTTGCCATAATTCCTCGCTCAGATGGGGAGCAAAAAGGGAAAGTAAGATTAATAGGGTTTCGATTCCTTCCCGATAAATGGGGGATTCAAAACACTTATTATCCCCTAAAGCGTTACTGAGTTTCATCAATTCGGAAATGGCGGTATTAAATTGATAATCTCCTTCTAAATCCTCGGAGATTTCTTTAATAGCGGTGTGAATTGCCCGTCTTAAATCTTTGTCAGTTTTCGAGAAAGTTTCTATTTTTTTGACTTGCTTGGGTTTATTTTCAATATATTCGCTGACTAAACGCCACACCCGATTAAGAAAGCGAAATTGTCCTTCTACCCCCGCATCATCCCACTGTAAATCTTTTTCTGGGGGTGCAGTAAAAAGTATAAACATTCGGGCAGTATCGGCCCCATATTTTTCCAGGACTTTCAGAGGATCAACGCCGTTATATTTCGACTTAGACATTTTTTCAAAGAAGAAAGAAAGAACTTCTCCCGTGTCTTTATCGCAATATTTATCCTCTTTATAGATAACATTTTCTGCGGGGACATATTTGCCAGTTTCGGGATTTTTGTAGGTTAATCCCTGTACCATTCCCTGGGTTAATAGACGGTTAAAAGGTTCATCGACATTAACTAAACCTCGGTCTCTTAAAACTTTGGTAAAGAAACGAGAATAGAGTAAATGTAGGATAGCGTGTTCGATTCCTCCGACGTATTGATCCACGGGCATCCAATCATTAACCTTCTCGAATTGAAAGGGTATATCTTCATTTTTAGCATCGGTATAACGGAGGAAATACCAACTAGAATCGATGAAAGTATCCATGGTGTCCGTTTCCCGTTTTGCGGGAGTTCCACAGCGAGGACAATCCACATTTACCCAGTCTTCTAACTTAGCTAAAGGAGAAGCACCTCGACCGCTAAATTCGACATTTTCCGGTAAAGTAACCGGTAAATTATCGATAGGTACTGGCACGGTTCCACAGTTAGGACAGTGGATAACTGGAATCGGACAACCCCAATATCTTTGACGGGAAATTAACCAATCCCGGAGGCGATATTGTATTCTAGCTTTGCCGTAACCTTGGGCAGTGGCATAATCAATAATAGCGGTTTTTCCTGCTGTAGAATTAAGTCCATTAAATTGAGCGGAATTAATCATAATTCCCGCTTCTGTGTAGGCTTCTTTTAACTCGATTTCGCCACTTTCTGGAGTAATAACTATCTTAATTGGTAGGTTATTTTCCTGAGCGAATTTAAAATCGCGACTGTCGTGAGCCGGGACTCCCATTACTGCACCAGTACCGTATTCGTAGAGGACATAATCAGCAATTAAAATCGGAATTTCTTCACCGGTAAAAGGATTAATTGCCAGTCCTCCGGTTTTAATACCGCGTTTGGGTTTATCTTCGGCAGTTCTTTCTAATTCGCTTTCGCTGGCTATCTCTTGAATAAAAGTTTCTACGGCCGATTTTTGTTCGGGAGTGGTAACTTGTAAAGTTAAGGGATGTTCGGGAGCAAGTACCACATAAGTGACTCCATAAACCGTATCGGGACGAGTGGTAAAAACGGCAATTTTTTCTGGGGAATTAACAAGAGGAAATTCTAAATAAGCACCTACCGATTTACCAATCCAGTTGGCCTGCATGGTTTTAACCCGTTCTGGCCAACCGGTAAGTTTATCTAAATCAGTGAGTAATTGTTCGGCATAATCGGTGATTTTTAGGAACCATTGCCGGAGTAATTTTCTTTCTACTTTAGCACCCGATCGCCAAGATTTTCCTTCACTATCTACCTGTTCATTTGCTAAGACAGTTTGATCGATAGGATCCCAATTCACTGCCGCTTCTTTTTGGTAGGCTAATCCTGATTCAAAAAACTGTAAAAATAGCCATTGGGTCCAACGATAATATTCCGGGGAACAGGTGGCAACTTCTCTTTCCCAATCGATAGATAATCCTAACTGTTGTAATTGCCGTTTCATCTGGGCAATATTTTGATCAGTCCATTTTGCCGGAGGAACTCCCCTTTCAATGGCGGCATTTTCTGCGGGTAATCCGAAAGCATCCCACCCCATGGGATGCAGCACGCGATAACCCTGCATTCTTTTCAGACGGGCAATCACATCGGTGATAGTATAGTTGCGAACGTGACCCATGTGCAGGTTGCCCGATGGATAGGGGAACATGGAGAGGGCGTAAAATTTCGGTTTATCGGCGTTTTCTGGGGTTTTGTCCAATCCCATTTGCTGCCAAATCTTCTGCCATTTCTGTTCGATTTCTGCGGGGTTGTACGGCACTGGGGTCTTTTCTCCTGAGTTGTATCTATCCCTCCCATTTTACCGCAGCCGGCTGGGGGTGATTGCCAGTCTTGGAGTTATCCACCCTGCCAAAAACCCTCTGGGTTTTAGTGGTTAATTTTCACGGCGAATATTAAACCTCTTGCATAATTAACTTGTGAGGGTTCAAAAACCTCAAAAATAAGGATTAAATCGCATAAAATCTGTAAATAGACCATTTAACTGATTATTATTCATTCTTAATTCTCCTGACTACTGACTACTGGCTACTGACTCCTAACCCTAACAACAATTTTTGATTTTTACAAGAGGTTAACAGCCGTTCGACTTCACCCAATAGTTACTTGACTGGTATCGACGCCGGTTGCCCCATGGACTTTACTGGCAATTGCCACCATTTTATTTAAAGTCGCCTGATTGGAAACCTTGCCTTTTAGTACAACTTTACCACCAGTTTGAGCGACCCACAATTTGTCTTCATCAGCTAAATCCGGTGTCTCGTCAAAAGCTAAAACTACTCGTTTAGCTAGGCCGCTTTCGTCGTATTTTCCATCTAATCCGACTCTTTCGGGGGGAATACCCGCAGCAGCGGCTTTCCCTGCGATCGCACTAGCGGCATCGGCCGGTTTATCTAAGCCAAAAATTCTTTTTAACCAATCCATTGCTAACACTCCTGATTGAGTTCTAAAACCCCAATTTCTTTAAGAGGGATTTGGTGGAAACGATGTGTCGATCTAATCCTAAACGATCGGGACTGACTCCCACCGCTAAAGCGACTAATTGGGAAAAATGTAACACGGGTAAACCTAAACTTCGACCGATCGCTTTTGCCACTTCCGGTTGTCGGGAATCAAGATTAAGATGGCATAAAGGACAAGGGGTGACTAAACAATCGGCCCCCGCTGCCATGGCCTCTAAAATGTGTTTTCCTGCCATTTGGAAGGATTGGGTGGTGGCATAACTGGACAGGGGCCAACCACAGCATTGAGTGCGTCCTTGATAATAAATCGGATTTGCTCCCACCACCCGAAAGACATTTTCTAGGGATTCCGGCTGAAAAGGATTATCGTAGGGGAGAGTATCCTGGGCCCGCAGGAGATAACAACCATAAAAACTGGCACAATTTAAGCCTGATAAGGGACGAACCACCTTGGCCGCCAGATTATCTAAGCCATAATCGCCGACAATTGCCCAGAGTAGGTGCTTAACCGTCGTCGTACCTTGGTAGGGGGAACAATGTTCTTTCTGTAAATAATTATTAACTTCCTCAACATAATTGGGATTATTATGCTTTGCTTCCTTCAAGCGCTCATCCACATGACCGATCACTCCTTGACAGGTGCTACAGTGAGTCAACAGGGGTAAATTGAGGGCTTCCGCTAGGGCAATATTGCGCGCATTGACGGCATCTTCCAATAGTTGCGAATCTTCCTTATAAGTTCCCGAACCACAACAGGCAGCTTTTTTGAGTTCGACCAAATTAATCCCCAAAGCTTCCGTCAGGGCTGCCGTGGATAGATATAGTTCCCGACAGGCACCTTGGGCGACACAACCGGGAAAATAAGCATACTGGAGATTTTTGACTGTCATGGATTCTAGGAAATTACTACTCATTACCTATCTACCATCTTGGCCCCCTTCCCCTCTGTCATCACTAAAGTCATGGAATTTCTTAATAGACACCCTTTTGTGAGCTGCTCCCAACAAGTGTATGCTAGTTTGCCCCCCGAAATAATATCCAAAAACGAGGAGAGCCATCTCAACAGTATAATGCCTCTCCTTGAGAAAAATTGTTGTTTTGAGGAGTCGGTTGTACCAATGGCAATCTGTCCGGTCAAGAGGTGATTTACCGGTAGAATTGAGAGTGCAGCCGAGAAATTACGGCCAGAAACCCTATTTTGTCTGCTTACGCCGCTTGAGGGAGGGTGATAACAGCATCAAAGTCAGCACGGCTAGGGAAAACCGAGAGAACCCGATCGAGTTGGGTTAATTCAAAGATAATCTTGACTGAAGGTGGAATAGAACAGATATTGAAGGATTTTTCTTGACTTTGAGCCAGACGAAAGGCAGTAACTAAAGCCATTAATCCAGCGCTGTCGAGGAATTCCACCCTACTCATATCCACGAGAAAAGTGATAGAGCGACTCTGGTTAACCAGATTGGTGAGCTGCTCTTGAAATTCTAGGACGTTAGCGGCGGTAATATAGCCGTTTGGCTCAAATAGAGCAATTTCCGGGACTTTTACAGGACTTTTCATGGCTGGGCTTTGAAATTCATAAATGAACCTTTTAACTGGAGATCAGATACCGCTATTATGTCCTAACTTTCTGATTTTGCAACCTTGGTCTTGATATATTTTCCCTCTCCTGAAAAGATTAATCTTTTCTTAATCTTTACCCTGTGGGAAGGAACCACTTTTAGGTTAACCTGATGATCCGGGGAGTCAAGAGGAACAGTGATCAAGGCTTATTAGGGCGAATACCAGGGGAAAGTCGTTAGGTTTAAGCTCTAATCCCGAATGACTGATGATGACCCAGTATTCTACCGGTATTTTTGCTAAAATAAAGTAAAGCAGGATACAGAAACTAGATTTATTGAACTAGAGTAAGGAAATTGTGGATACCCAGCCGACTATCCGCCAATTAGTGGAACAAGCCCTATATTATCGTCAAATCACGCCAGAAATCGAAAACGGAATTAATGAACTCCTCGCTCGTCTTGGCTACGTTTCCGATGTGGATTACGAGGCCCTAGAGTTACTCATGGATGAAATGGACGAGGGCCGGATTAATCTCGTTCCGCGTCGGTAACTTCAGTTATCAGTTATCAGTTATCAGTTATCAGTTATCAGTTATCAGTTATCAGTGGTGAGTTATCAGTGGTGAGTTATCAGTGGTGAGTTTTCAGTTCACTCCGGACCTAGTAACGAAGAACCTGACTGATGACTGATGACTGAACAATCCCCCAAAACCCAATTTCCCCAAATTTCCCCAAATTAATATAATTGACTTCAGGCTTTCTCTTAACCTGATTTTTTCCATGATTCCTTTAACTCTTAATCTCTTGCAAGGTTCCGTTACTTTTCGTTTCAGTCCCAGTGCTGCTCTGGATTTGCAAAGGGAAATTAATATTTTACTCGATCGCCTGAAAGCGATCGCCAGTAATGCCTCTAGTGGGGGTAAACCCCAACCC
Source organism: Microcystis sp. M53603_WE2 (assembly GCF_030065435.1). Lineage (NCBI taxonomy): Bacteria > Bacillati > Cyanobacteriota > Cyanophyceae > Chroococcales > Microcystaceae > Microcystis > Microcystis sp. M53603_WE2. The sequence continues at coordinate 3,978 of NZ_JASJFF010000657.1, read as the reverse complement.
CAAAAACCGCTGGAATATCAGCACACTGGTGATGTGTTTCTGGAAGTGTTTTGTAATCCCAATATTTATCCGAGTCCTTTTTCGGCTAAAGTTTTGTTAACGGTTCGTGACGATCGCCTACGCTTAACCACAGAAGCAGAATTAACCCGTGTAATCGAGGATTTAGAGCGTTATATCGACCAAAATAGTTAGAATCGGGGGATTTTTGGGGTTTCGACCTTTCCTTGTCGTCCCACCTCTCCCCATCTGATTATTCTTCTCTAGCTTGCCATGTTACCGACCGATTTATTGATTTCCCGTCAAAATGGCGAGACAATTATTCCCAAACGCTTACCGATCGCTCCTGATTATCTGATGAGCGCTCAAGAACAAATCACCTGTTTTCAGGAAAGTATCGGTGAAACTAAGGGAGAATTAAGCCAAAAACTCCTAATCTTGGAGGGAGACAGTCCCGATTATAAAATTAAACGGGGATTTGCTCACCTATTAACCAATCATTTTGCCACCTTTGAGATTATTAGTCCCTTAGAACCGCAGGAATTAAGAAAAAGAGTTTTTGAACAAGCGGCTAACTTTGTTCCTATTCCCCAAAATCGATCGCTAATTCTTCAAACAATTGCCCAGCAAATCAGCCAAGAATTAAATCAAGAAATTTTTCCAGTAGCTCTAGAAAAAGGACTCTATGCTGATTTAGCAGAGAATAAAATTCTCACTCAATTTGATGCTCCCACCCCCGAAAACTTAATTCATCGTTTTAACCTCTCGCAAATTCAAGGTATTTTTTATCGGGCCAGTTATTTAATCATCAACGTCCACCGCAACGATCCGGGGGAATATAAATATCTCTTTCGCTATCTAAAACTATTTCGTTTAATGACTTATATCGAAGGGGATGCCGACACGGGATTTACTATTACTATCGATGGTCCCACCAGTTTATTTAAAGCTAACAGTCGTTATGGCATTGAAATCGCTAAATTAATTCCTGCCTTACTCCATGTTACTCACTGGAATCTGAAGGCACAATTACAGTACAAAGATTCCTATACAGGAACTATTAAAAAACAACAGTTTAATTTAGAGGATAACTGTGGTCTGGTGTCCCACTATTCCCCAGGTAAACCCTACGATAGTATGTTAGAGGAATCTTTCGCTAAACGTTGGTTACAGTTAAAAACTGAATGGCAACTAGAAAGGGAAGTGGATTTAGTGCCTTTACCCGGAGGAGTGATGATTCCCGATTTTCGTTTAGTGCATCCCGATGGTCGCGTTTTTCTCCTCGAAATTGTTGGTTATTGGCGACCAGAATACCTACAAAAGAAATTTTTACAGGTTAAATCGGCCCAAGCAAACAATCTAATTTTAGCCGTATCGGAACGGTTAAATCTAGAAAAAGCTGGAGTTAAATTTCAAAATCTACCCGCTCAGGTTATCTGGTTTAAAGATAAATTATCACCCCAAGCAGTGTTAGAAGTTTTAAGTTAAAGGTTTAGGAAGCTAAAAGCGGAAGTATGGTTTGATACTCCCGCTTTGGTTTAATCAGACTAGGTTAACCTTTTTGCTCAAGACCGGACAATGAGTGCTACATCATTGAGCAATGGTAGGATTGATGGACACTTTCACCACTTTATTTTTTTCTTCTTCCGCTTTCGGGAGAGTGAGATTGAGAATGCCATCTTTGTATTCAGCAGTCACGTTATTGTTATCAACCCGAACCGGTAGAGGAATAACCCGATGGAATTTACCATAACGGAACTCAGTGCGGGTAAATCCTTCTTCTTCGGTTTTAATTTCCGATTTCCTTTCACCATTAATGGTCAGACTATCGGCTGTTACTTCCAGGTTGAGGTCTTTGGCTTCCATACCAGGTATTTCCAGTTTAAGCTGAACTGCCTCTGGCGTTTCGGTCATTTCCGCCGCCGGGATGAAGGACAACCCCATTTTTTCGCCATCGCCTACATCAGTCGGCACAAGACGGTCAAACAAGCGATTCATTTCTTTCTGTAGGCTTTCTACTTCTCTGAAAGGCTCCCAACGTATAAGTGCCATATAAGTCACCTCCGAAGTTTTCTTAACGCTAGAGATGTTGGTTTATCTCTACACTTTTAGGATAGATAAAAGATTCTCTGACTGGGGTAGGGTTTTCGGTATTGAGTTTTTCCAGATTCCCGTACTATCTCCTATACTAGAGCTAGGTGAAAAGGTTTTTCCCGGGGAAGTGGGAAGTGGGGAGTGGGTAGGGTTGATTCATGAATCAACCCCACCATGAATCAACCCTACCATGAATCAACCCCACCATGAATTAACCCTACTATGAATTAACCCTACTATGAATTAACCCTAGGGGAGTGGGGGGTTTTCTCAGTGAACTGATAACTGATAACTGATAACTGACTCCACCAACAGACTTTTTCAGTAAACCCTAATTATCTACTGATGAATAATTAAACTTTCTAAACTGGTTTGTAAATCTTGGGTTAATTGGGCTACGGCCGAGCGTCGATCGCTTTTATAATCGCCATAGCGCTCGGATACGCAAATAGGCTTACCAATAGTTATTATCGCTTTTTGTTGACCAATTTGGGGACGGAAAAAGGGATTACCTCCCTTAATTCTTGTCACTAAATCCCAGAGCAATAAAATTGTCTCAGCGAATCTTTCTACGGTGGGTTTTTCTTTTACATAATAACCGGTTACTGACACGAAACTTTCGACAATTCTCATGTGCCACATTTTTAAATTAGCTTCATCAGCCAGGCGATCAGCTAATCCTAATTCAAGGGGAGAAATCGAATAACTGGGTTTTAATTCTTGGCGATAAATGCGTTCCCATCCTGCTTGTTCTAAACGACGACAGCGATCGATCACATTACCATTATGAGAAAGATTAAAATACTTTTCTACGGTTTGTAGGGCCACATCTAATAAATTGGCTAAACGTTTTGCTAGGGTTTCGTTTGGATCATCGCCATTGGCAGGTACTACAGGCAAAGATTGATAGTAGAAATCTCGATAAAAATCCTCCATTAAGGATAATAATCTTTCTCCTAACCGAAAAAGACGCTCGTATAAAACCTTTTCTTTTAGGGATGAATTCGGGGTGGGTTCTAAACCGCTATCGTTTTCTAAATTAGTTAAAATTTGCTCGATTTCTTGCCACACTGGAGTCAGATAAAAATACTGAATACCAATGGGTAAAATAATTACTTCTTGCTGTTGTTTAGCTTTTCTGACATCATCCACACCCCAAAAAGCCAATTGAGAAATACCCGGTTCAATCGCACTGACAAGCTCATTATGTCCGTTAGTTGCCCCTTCCGGAGCGGCGGCTAAAGGATAATCTCCTTCTAATAATAAACGACGAGCCGAACGCAATCCGATTAAATCAGCTTTTCCCCGTTGAATTGGTGTGCCACCTAACTTAGAATATAACCATCCTACCCTTTCTCCCGCCCATAAAGGAATCCCTCGATCATACATAAAATGAGCGTGAATTGGCTTGTTTAATTTTATTCCTAACTCTTCGGCTTTTTTGGGTACTAATTTCCACAAAAGATAGGCCATACAGTAGGGATCGTTAATACTGGGATGACGGAAAGCAAGCAGTAAACGGACTTTTTTCTCTTGACTTTTTTGATAAAATGTGATTAAAGTTTCTAGATTGGCGGCGGAAATTTCTCTTAAGTTGGTTTGAGTTTGTAACCAAAGAGGTAAAAAGATTTGACATCCCTTTAAAAGCAAGGGATTAAGGTCAGGTGGGATAAATTCGAGGGGAGGTTGCGCGCCCAAAGATAGATTAGACATATAAGTATAAGTAGGGTCTGCTGAAAAAGTTTTTCCTAGGGGCAGGGTGTAGGGTGTGGGGTGTGGGGTGTGGGGTGTGGGGTTTTACCCATTTTCATCGGGTAAATTACCTAATTTTCAGGGAAAAAGTCCAGGGATTTTCCCCCCGACCACTCCCATATCTGGTACTTTTTG
>NZ_JASJFF010000929.1:0-1661 GCF_030065435.1 Microcystis sp. M53603_WE2 | reverse complement strand
GGTGAAATGACGGAATTACTGCTCAAACACAAGGATTATCCCGGTTCTACCAATGGTACGGGTTTATTCCAAGTGTTAGTCGGTCTCAAAATGCGTGAAACCTACGAAAAACTAATGGCCGCTGAATCAAAAGTGGCAGCCCAAGTCTAGTTTCTAGTTTTGACCGAGCCGGCATCCTACCCGGGTAGGATGCCGGTTTTTTTAATCCACTAATCCCGATCGCAGGGCCAGCACTGCCGCTTGAGTCCGATCATCCACAGAGAGTTTATTTAAGATATTGCGGACATGGGTTTTCACCGTGCCGATGGTGATATAGAGTCGCTTGGCAATCTCGGCATTACTACAACCCGCGACAATCAGATCGAGAATTTCTCGCTCTCGTGCCGTTAGGGGGGCATTTTCCAGCAATTGGTGATATTCTCGGTCAACGCCTTGAATTATCACTGTTTTGGTCCCGGCAGCCGCACCGACGGGAACATTTTGGCGCACTTGTTGCAGAACAATATTGGCGATCGCAGGGTCAAGCCAATGATTGCCTTCGTGGGTGGAATAAATCGCCTCGATTAACTTATCAATGCTAATATCCTTCATACAGTAGGAATCAGCCCCAGCACTAAAAGCCGCTAAAACCTGTTCTTGGGTTTTGTGCATGGTTAGCATGAGGATTTTCGTGGCCAGGGGGTCTTCGCCCCGATTTTGTTGGAAGCGTCGCACTAACTCGATCCCATCGATCATGGGTAAACCTATATCGATGATCGCTACATCGGGTTTAGTCTCCTCTAGCAGTTTCAGTCCCTGTAATCCACTGATCGCTTCCCCTACCACTTGAATACCTTCCCGATGCTGGAGAGCCACCACTAAGCCCATGCGGGTTAAATCGTGATCTTCTACAACGATAACCCGGACTTTATCCATATTTTTTGACCAGTTTCGCCGAAGTAAGTGATGATTTGATAATTTTGGCTTTTCGATTATTAGAGCCGCTCCTTAACATTGACTTCACTCCCTTCCTCCTTCTCTGAATTCCGCTTTCTTATTCTTCATTCGGCAATCCCCTTTTTCCGGTTGATTTTATTGATACTTACTAAAAGCAGAGATGGCAAATATACTTAGCCTCCCCTAAAATATACTCAAATCTACCCAAATTAACCAGAATTTTCTGTTTTAATTATTTATTCATAATATCATACAAATCTCGATTATGCAAGGATTTGGCTTTTCTGGTTTCTGTGTGGAAACGAGGCCTATAATGATAGTTTATTTATTCACAAAAATAGCCATGAAAGTCTTTCCCAGTAAACATTTCAGAATTTCATCGTCAAAAATTATCACACAAAGTCGAGAAGAGCCAAGATAATTTTAAGAAGAATACATCTTTGATCTGCTTGGATTTTCATAGAATAGAACCAAGCTCTGGTTTAATTAATTTTTTAGCCTATATTAACAAAAAAATGGCTCTTCGTTACTTGTTATGGTTCGATAGGGGGGCATAAATCGACTAAATCCTTATCTGGCAAGAGACTTAATTGATTAGTTCGCTCTAGATAAAAAACAATTGACAAAAATCGCTAAATGCCTTTGTCTATAACAGGGTAAGCTCATCTAATTTGGTATAAATTGTACTTGACAAAGATTTCTGAATAGGGTAATCAAATCGCCAT
>NZ_JASJFF010001230.1:0-6104 GCF_030065435.1 Microcystis sp. M53603_WE2 | reverse complement strand
GGGGTGTAGGGTGTGGGGTGTAGGGTGTAGGGTGTGGGGTGTGGGGTGTAGGGTGTGGGGTGTAGGGTGTGGGGTGTAGGGTGTGGGGTGTGGGGTGTAGGGTGTGGGGTGTAGGGTGTGGGGTGTGAGGAGAAAAAAGCTGTCTCCTGTCTCCTGTCTCCTGTCTCCTGACTCCTGACTCCTGACTCCTGAATACTGACTCGGAGAATACTGACTCCTGAATTGAGCAAACCCTAATTACTATTGATGCGACTTAAAAAGGCTTGTAAGCGCTCGCTGTGGGGATGATTAAAGAAGGTGTCGGGATCACCTGCTTCTTCGATGACACCTTGATTAAAGAACAAAACCTTGTTAGAGACTTCCTTAGCGAACTGCATTTCGTGGGTGACGACTACCATAGTCATACCGTCATCGGCCAATTGACGCATAACGTTTAACACTTCCCCGACTAATTCCGGATCCAGGGCCGAAGTGGGTTCATCAAATAAAATCACCTCTGGTTTCATGCAGAGACTGCGAGCGATCGCCACCCGTTGTTTTTGGCCTCCCGATAATTGGTCGGGATAAACATCGGCTTTTGGGGCTAATCCCACCTTTTCCAGATACTGAATTGCCGTATCCTTAGCCTCATTTTCCGAGTGGTGTAACACTTGCTTGGGGGCTAACATCAAGTTTTGTAAAACGGTGAGATGGGGAAAAAGATTAAAGTGTTGAAACACCATACTTACCCGGCTGCGTAAATTGCGGAGGACTGATTGATTTAACTTCGGGGAAGAGATGTCGATTCCCATCACCTCCAAGCGGCCACCGTTAATTGTTTCCAAACGATTGAGACAGCGTAAAAAGGTACTTTTGCCGCAGCCAGAGGGACCGATTACCGATACCACGTCCCCTTGATAAAGAGTGCCTGTAACTCCTTTGAGTACCTCTAAAGAGCCGTAACTTTTGCGTAAACCTTCACTAACAATCACAGGGGGGGTAGTGGTCATGATGTCCTCTCGTAAAAAATTTTACATTCTGTATAAAAGTATCCAGATTAGTTTCTGCTAGATTGTATCCTTGACGACATTTTATCAAGAGGAATAATCATAATACTCAAATAGTCTCTCTACATCTGTCTTGGGTGGGAAGTAGGACGAAATTACTAACTTAGTTGAGCGAAAAAATCAAGGAGAAACAATTAAAAAATGATTAAATTTTGGCGAGGGCGGGCGGTACAGAGAGTTATCTTTGCCTTGTTAGGATTAGTTTTAGCGCTCGGATTAACTGTTATTCCGGCTTTTTCTCAGACCCCTCCTAATCCTTTTCGAGTCGCCACAGAAGCGACTTTTCCGCCCTTTGAATTTCAACAAGCGGGACAATTAACTGGGTTTGATATCGATTTAATGCGGGCGATTGGCAAGGAAGCCGATCTCAACATTGACTTTAGAAATTTACCCTTTGATGGCATTATTCCGGCTCTACAAGCGAGAACAGTGGAAGCCGCTATTAGTGGCATGACTATCACCGCCGAACGCGCCCAAGCGATTTCTTTTTCTCGACCTTATTTTAGGGCTGGTTTAGCGATCGCTGTTCGGGAAGATAATAAGACAATTAAAAATTTTGAAGACTTAAAAGGCAAAAGAATTGCCGTCCAAATTGGCACAACGGGAGCCTTAGAAGCGACAAAAATACCGGGGGCAACAGTTAGTCAATTTGACTCGGCGGCTTTAGCTTTGCAGGAATTAATTAATGGTCGAGTTGAGGCGGTAGTTAACGATAAACCCGTGACTTTGTATGCAATTAAACAAGCGGGTTTACGGGGAGTAAAAGTAGTCGGAGAATTATTAACGGAGGAATTCTACGGCATTGCTTTACCCAAAAATTCCCCCTATCTCCAGTTAATTAATGATGCTCTCGGTCGAGTCATAGAAAGTGGTCGGTACGATGCTATTTTTCGGCAATGGTTTGGAGAAAAACCGCCAGAATTACCCTTAGTTGCCCCAGCTTTAAATAATTTACAGGAATCAAGTTTTAACTGGGGAGAATTATTCTATAACCTGATTTTTAAAGGGGTTCCCTGGACAATTCTGTTAACAGTTCTGTCTTTTCTTTTCGGGTTAATCGGTGGAACTTTAGTGGCTATTGCCCTGATTTCTCCCTACAAATGGTTAAAAATAATTTGCCGCATCTATGTGGATTTCTTTCGGGGAACACCGATGCTGGTGCAATTATTCTTGATCTATTTTGGTTTGCCAGGGTTGTTCCGAGAAATTGGCTTAAATATCGACTTAGATCGTTTACCGGCGGCCCTATTTGCCCTAAGTTTAAATGTGGCGGCCTATTTAGCTGAAATTATGCGCGGCGGTATTCAATCGATCGATAATGGTCAATGGGAAGCTTGTTCTAGTCTAGGAATGTCCCCAGTGCAAACCATGCACGAGGTGATTTTTCCCCAAGCTTTTCGCCGGATGTTGCCACCGTTGGGGAATGAATTTATCACCCTAATTAAAGATACCAGTTTAGCGGCAGTAATCGGTTTTGAAGAATTATTCCGGCAAGGTCAATTAATGGTAGCCACTACCTATAAAGCTTTCGAGATTTATATAGCCGTTGCTTTAGTTTATTTGGTTTTAACTACCCTTTCCTCTGTGGTATTTAAGCGCTTAGAGATTTATATGGATCCCCTACATAAATCTAAACAGGAACAGAAAGCTTAGGGGCAACAGATGGGAACTGTTAACTAAGGCAGGAAGTAGTTAGATATGTGCAGTTAGCAGAAAACGGGTTTCTCGGAGAAACCCGTTTTCTGTGGGTTACTCAGATTTTCTGTCCGAATGCTTCGCCCCTACTTTTTCAGCAAACCCTAGGTAATTGACCACCCCTAAATCAATACACTTGTACTATATTTGCCCAAAAAAATTCCAGAAAAGGAAATGAGGGTAAAAAGGGAAAAAAAGAGAAAAAGGGTTACAAAGTCCTCCCAGCACCGCACACCACCCGAAAACCGTAGCTGTAGTTGAAGTCGTCGCGGCGGCTGGCGTAGCTGCGGAAAGCGGAACGGCAGTAACCCGGAATGCTGCACCAAGAACCGCCCCGCAGAGGAGAACGATTATCATTCCCATCTTCTATCCAAGCACTGCCATTCGTCGGCGCACCGTCATAGTTATCGTGCCAAGTATCGGCGCACCATTCCCAGACATTGCCGTGCATATCGTATAGCCCGAAGGCATTGGGGGGAAATTGTCCCACGGGAGTCGTTTGTTGTCGATATTCTCCGTTCGGTTCATCGGCGTAGGTATTACTGGCACGGTAGTTGGCAAATTTCCCAGTAATGGTTTCCCCAAAGTAAAATGGGGTGGTGGTTCCAGCACGACAAGCGTACTCCCATTCTGCCTCACTCGGTAGTCGGTATTCCTGTTTTGTTTCCCTTGATAGTCGTTTACAGAATTCCGTTGCTTGATACCAGTTGACTGTTTCTACGGGTAGCTCATCCCCTTTGAAGTTAGAAGGGTTTGTCTCTAGGTCGATGTCTATTTTAGCGGTTGCGGCGATCGCTTTCCACTGGGACTGGGTGATGGGATAACGTCCCATGTAGAAAGAAGAAACGGTTACTCGATGTTGAGGTCTTTCCCATCTAAATCCTTCCCAACCAAATTTTTTTACCAGTCTTTCGATTTCCTCGTCTTCTGTTCCCATCAGGAAAGTTCCCCCCGGGATGGCAACCATTTCTAAGGTGATGCCGTTGCCCAAATCTTCGCTGTAGTAGCGGGCGGTTTTGCTTTCGGGTGGGCTGACTTTACCATTGGGGTTGACAGTAAAGGTTTCAAAGGTAAAAGTTTGGGACTGAACTGGAAGTATCTGCTTAATCTGCTCCTCTTTATTGGGGGTTTTTGAATTTTCGGAAGTTAATTCAAGAGGGGAACGAGGTTTAATTCCTGTGATTCCCCAAATTAATCGCTCCATAGGTTTGGGAGACAAACGCCGAAAATCCACCCAAGTCATTCCCTCCAGAAAAAGTGGCAGCTCTGGTTGCTCGGGCGCATTGGATAGCAGAACAGGTATGACTGGACACTGGTTCCTGACAAAGCGGCGTAAATAGGCTTCGATCTCCATCTGTTGCCAGGGGCCGATGCCACTTCCCCCCACAAAAACGGCGGCTGACTTGATGTTTTGAATCTGCTTCTCAAGTTCTCGCTGCCAAGGCAGTCCGGGTTGTAGTTCCCACTCATCTAGCCAAGGGGTTAGACCTTGTTGTTTGAGGGTTTCGGCAATCTTTTTAACTTCAGGTTTGTCCTGACCATTGTGACAGAGAAATACATCGAATTCCATTATTCACCCCTAGCCCCCTTCTCTATCGCTGCCATTCTCCCCTATCCTCTGACTTAAACACACGGTTTCCACGGTCTGGCCTGATTATCGCCCTACCAATTGGGTTCGGAGACCATCAGATCTCTACCTAATATTATCTCAAGACTAAAAGGTTTTCTATAGGCTTAACTGATAAACTATGAAGCTTGACTCGTTTGAATGGGATGAGAGCAAGCGGTGTTCTAACATAGAAAAACATAATGTGGACTTTGAGGAAATTCTCGATCTTTTCGATACTTTTCTTTACGAAATCCCAGATAATCGTAGGGGTTATGGCGAAAAACGGACGATAGCGTTTGGAGAACTTGAAAAACAGGTCTATTGCCTTGTATATACCTTAAGAGGCAAATCGTGTCGATTAATTAGTGCTAGGAGGGCAAATGAGCGTAAACGAAAAGCGTATTACAGTTTTCTTAAAGGACGGTAGCCAAGAGAAAATCGTCATCGAGTCCGGCACGGAAAAACTAAAAGAGAGGGAACGTCTCAACAAGATGACCGAAGAGGAAATAGATCAAGCTGCCCGTTCCGATCCCGATGCGTTACCGGTAGAGGATGAGGAAATCTGGAAACAAGGTAGATGGGTAGGTCCTGAACCTTTACCTGAATTGGTTAGGACTTGCTAAAAAAGTAAGGGCGAAGCATTCGGACAGGAAATCTACGGTTTCAGGGATGGGTTATACCCGAATGCTTCGCCCCTACAGGACTCTGCGATTATCGATTAAAGTCACCACTTGCCATCCTGACGTAATTGCCGATTACTCTTGACAAGTTGCTGGTTTTGTGCTTCTAGAAATTCCACCCGTGCCTGGGTGGCCTGCAATTCTTTGACCAATTCTCGATAGACCGAGAGGGGAACCGAGGGGCGACCGGTGAAACCCTGGGGTCTTTGGGGGGAAATACGCGGCGTAGTGGTCTTGACATCCTCGCCGCCGTAAAACGGACGGCGATTCCCAAACCTCACGATTTGGGTTTCTGCTTCTTTCCCGAAGGATTTTTCGCACCTGCCTTAACAGATTTACTCTGTTCTGGTATTATGGTCGCTCTACAGACTGACACCGCAAGCCCTGCGGCCAAAATATTTTTACTGGCGTTAATATCTCGGTCATGGTGTGTCCCACAGTTCGGACAGTCCCACTCTCGAACATTTAACGGCAGCTCTTTCACAATATACCCACAATTACTGCACCGTTTAGAACTGGGAAACCATCTATCTATTTCGATGTAATTTCTGCCGTACCAACGGCATTTATAGGCTAATTGTCGAATGATTTCTCCCCAGCTTACATCAGATATTGCCTGAGATAATTTCGGGTTTTTGACCATATTCTTGACAGCTAAATTCTCAACTACAATCGTTTGATTTTCACGAACTAATTGAGTGGTTAGCTTATGTAAATGGTCTTTTCTACTATCCGTGATTTGAGCGTGAATTCTGGCTAATTTGATTCTTGCCTTTTCTCGATTCTTTGAGCCTTTCTGTTTTCTCGAAAGGCTTTTTGGGTCCTTTCGCAGTCTCCGATAATGCTTTTTAAAATACTTAGGATTAGATACTTTGTCGCCATCGCTGGTAATCACAAGGCTACTAATTCCTAAGTCAATTCCGATGGCTTTATCTGTTACTGGTAGAGGCTTAATCGTTGGGTCATCAAATCTAGTTGAGAGAGGTCAACATCCAGAAGGATGTAATCTGACTGTTACTGTACTTGGTTCACAGCTTTCTGGTATTTGTCTTGACCATCGAATAGGTAAAGGTT
>NZ_JASJFF010000150.1:0-1772 GCF_030065435.1 Microcystis sp. M53603_WE2 | reverse complement strand
GTTTATTCCCCTCGGAGATGGTCAATTTCTCGCCCTAACCGAGGCATTTCGGGAACGGTTACAGGAAATGCGCTCTTTCTCGGAAAAGTCCGGCGACGGTTTGCGGTTTCATCCCTTCGCTGCCCCGATGCTCTCGGAACTCAGCGAGGAAGTGGGACAACTCAAGGCCGATAAACGTTGGCGCGATAATTTACAACGCTTTCAGGAGAGTCAGGATTTTACTCCAGAAGTCCCCTCAACTCTACAGGCAGAATTGCGCGACTATCAATTGGAAGGCTTTCGCTGGTTAGCTAGGCTGGCCCGGTGGGGGGCTGGGGCCTGTTTGGCCGATGATATGGGATTAGGGAAAACTTTACAGGCCCTAGCAGTGATCCTTACCCGCGCCTCGGAGGGACCGACTTTAGCGATCGCCCCTACTTCAGTATGTTTGAACTGGATTAGTGAGGCGGAAAGGTTCGCACCCACCTTAAATATCATCCAATTGGGAACAGGCGATCGGCAAGCACTACTCGATCGACTGCAACCTTTTGATCTGTTGGTGTGTAGCTATGGGTTATTACAGCAGGAAGAAGTGGCTACCATGTTGGCCGGGGTGGAATGGCGGACAATCGTTCTCGATGAGGCCCAAGCGATTAAGAATTTCTCCACCAAGCGATCGAAAGCAGCGATGAATCTGCGGGGGGATTTTAAACTAATCACCACGGGAACACCGATCGAGAATCATTTAGGGGAATTATGGAATCTTTTCCGTTTTATTAACCCCGGATTGTTGGGTTCCTTGGAAAGTTTTGATCGCCGTTTCGCCACCCCGATCGAAAAATACGGCGATAAAACCGCTCGCGAACAGTTAAAAAAACTGGTGCGGCCTTTCCTTCTCCGGCGCACCAAAAACCAAGTTCTGGCGGAATTACCGCCGCGTACCGAGATTTTAGTCCCGATCGAGTTAAGCGTCGAGGAGAAGGCGTTTTACGAGGCCTTACGGCGGCGTGCTTTGGAGAAATTAAGCGAGAGTGACAGCACCGCTGGGGCAAAACATCTCCAGGTACTGGCAGAGATCATGAAATTACGCCGGGCCTGCTGTCACCCGCAGTTAGTGGCTCCAGATTTGGATTTAGCCGGCTCGAAATTGTCCCGTTTCGGGGAAATTCTGGATGATTTATTGGATAATCAGCATAAAGCGTTGGTATTTAGTCAATTTGTCGATCATTTAGCGATTGTCCGCAGTTATCTCGAGCAAAGACAGATAAAATATCAATACCTCGATGGTAGTACCCCTGCTGGCGATCGGCAGAAACAGGTGAAAGCCTTTCAAGCGGGGGAAGGGGACGTATTTTTAATTAGTTTAAAAGCTGGGGGGACAGGATTAAATCTCACCGCGGCCGATTATGTTATCCATCTTGATCCCTGGTGGAATCCCGCAGTGGAGGATCAGGCTTCCGATCGCGCTCACCGCATCGGCCAAAAACGTCCGGTGACGATTTATCGCTTAGTGGCCAAGGATACGATCGAGGAAAAAATTGTCGATCTGCACCACCATAAACGCGATCTCGCCGATAGTTTATTGGAGGGAACCGACGCCAGCGGCAAGCTATCCACTGACGAATTATTGCGCTTAATGGCCGAGGGATAGTAGGACTGCATGGGAGAGGGGAAAGTCTGAGCTTTTGTACTAATATTTAGGGTTTGCTGAATAATGGTAAAACCCTTTTAAAATAAAGCTTTTGACCTGTTAAAGTCCGATGTTCATGCTGCGAAAATAGGATTGGGACGTT
>NZ_JASJFF010000061.1:0-2147 GCF_030065435.1 Microcystis sp. M53603_WE2 | reverse complement strand
GAGAAACCCGTTTTCTGCTCATGCACTCATGCAAAAAGGGGAATAAATAATCAGTAGATCGTAGGTTGGGTTGAACGATAGTGAAACCCAACACTTTTAAATAATTGGGTTGGGTTTCGTTCCTCAACCCAACCTACGGCTCAAAAAAAAAAATCGACCCGCCCTTAGGCGGGAGACAAAGGGCAAAAGAGCAAAAGAACAAAGGGTTAAAGTCCTGGGGAGACACACGCAACCCGAAAACCGATGCCGTAGTCGTCGTTGCCGGGGCTGTCCCTGATGCGGTCGGCAGAACGACAGTGATTAGGGTTGAAGTCCCAAGAACCGCCGCGCAGACACTTAGTAGGCTGAGAACGATTATCATTCTTGATAAACCACGCCGATCCATCCGTCGGCGCTCCGATATAGTTATCGTGCCAATCGTCTTCGCACCACTCCCAAACATTGCCACTCATGTCATAGAGTCCCCAAGCATTGGGCCTTTTCTGACCCACAGGATGAGTTTTATCCTGAGAATTTCCGTCATAAGCTAAACGGCGCTTAACCTGCATGATCCAACAGCTATAACCCTTTTGGAGTCTATATCGGTGATCCGAAGTAAAAGCCGTTTAGCTTACCAAGCGTAATCTCCTAGCTGATTAGCATCATCACCGAAATAATAGCGAGTAGTAGTCCCCGCACGACAGGTATATTCCCATTCCGCTTCTGTGGGGAGGCGATAGGTTTTGCCAGTTATTTGACTCAATTTCTGACAAAAAGCTTGAGCATCATTCCAACTAACCTGTTCTACCGGATTTTGTGGATTATTTTTAAAATAAGAGGGATTGTTTCCCATTACTGCTTGATATTGTGCCTGAGTGACTGGATATTTCCCAATCGCAAAACTGTTGACTTTAACTTGGTGTGGAGGCTTTTCATCATCGGAAGCATCAGAATCACTGTCAGGAGATCCCATGAGAAATTCACCTGCTGGTAAGTTCACCATCTCCAGTGTTATCCCATTGGGTAGGTTTTCGGTAAATGAAGTTTTATTGCCTAGTGCTGTCTCTGGTTGAGCAGATTTAGATGGAATCATCCAATCTGATGAAGAAGAAGGAGTTTTATTGTCTAGGGGTGTCTCTGGTTGAGGAAGGGGAGGAATAGGAGAGTCACCGACGACGGAGGTGCTAAAATTCCCAACTCTCTCGATTACATGGTTGTTGATGCGTTGAATGGCGGTTTCCAGTTCGATTTCCTCATCGGGGATTTCCACTTCCGTCCATTGCCATCCTTCCTGCTCGGCTCGCTCTAATGCGATCGCTAAACGGCCGCGCTTTTCTTCGCTGGTGACGAGGAAATTGAGCAAACTAGCCGATAGATTCTCGTTTTTGCGGAAAGATACCGCCGATTCGGAACTGAGAATGTTCTGGACGAGGGATTCCACCTCGCTGACACTGCGGGAAAGTTCCCCGTCAATGGTCACTACTCGCTCGATTAAGCCTTGAAACTGTCCGATAATTGGTTTTAGGTATTGTTCTAGATTAATGGCTACTTTGGCCATTTCGATCGCTTCTTGTTCCAGACTATCTAACTCCAGCTGCAACTGATACACTTGTTTGTACCCGTTCAACTCGCCGATCATTTTCGAGAAAACTTGTGTTTGTGTATCCTGATCTTCAGCTAATTTCTGGATACTTTCGCTGATTAGGTCGATTTTCTTGAGCATGAGCAAGCTGGCGCGACCAACGAGAATCACGGTGCGGAAAATCTGCTGTTTCTGTAGTCTCAGGGTATCTCGCAGTTCAGCCGAGCCGATGCTATTCTCCAAAGATTGGCGTTTTCGCTCTGTTTCTGCCAATTTCTGGCATTTAACCGCCACTGCCTCCTTGATTTCCTCGGTCAGTTCCAGAAAAAACCGCCGGTATTCATCCTTATGGTCGGTGAGAAATCTGATTAACTGGTTATAGTCCTTGACTAATCTTTCTAATTCTTGAAAAGTTTCCTCGAAATTGAGGGGTTCTTCTTTTTTCCGGCTCTTCGGTAATTGTTATGCAATGGACGGGGGTTATAAGGGATGGAACCCTTATAGAGAAAGGCATTTAGCGATTTTTGTCAATTGTTTTTGCTCTAGAGCGAACTAATCAATTAAGTCTCTTGCCAGATAAGGATTT
>NZ_JASJFF010000005.1:0-5741 GCF_030065435.1 Microcystis sp. M53603_WE2 | reverse complement strand
GACAGCAATTATGTTAGGAGAAGCCCCCCATTATCAAGCTTGGGGAAATGTGTTAAGCTGTTCGTAATTTAAATTGCTTGTTGAGACGAGGCAAGAGGCAAGAGGCAAAAGGCAACAGTAAAGGGATTGGGGGCGGTTCGGCTAATCTAAGAGTAAGCGGTTTAAATGCGTCTTAGCTTAGTTCCTAACACCGTGGCTAAATATTTAGTTTTAGCCAGAAATATCTAAGGGGACAAAACCTAATTGACCAATTGTCAATAGAGTTTTCAATGCGCTCACCCTGAGACTTTCTTGAGTATTTATATTTAGTGAATTGTTCGGCTTTTTCTGTCTTTTCCTTTGTCTTTTTCCACCTGCGGAATTTGGGTTGTATTGATTCGGACAATACCCGATGAGCCTTTCTCTGTCAAATCTTGAGGAGTCTTGCGTTTCATTTTTGAATTGGCGTTGTTTTACTCCCTGATGGAATGAGCAGTTGAGGCAGCATTAACTTGAGCGATCGCATTTAAAGGTAAAGATTGAACAGGCCGAATGTTTTAGGTTTACCTTGAGTTTATTGCTGTAATTCTTTCAACAAATCTAAGACTTTTTGAGCTTGTGCTGTGTCACCCCGTTGCTGATATAAATTGGCTGCTTTTTCCAAGTCGGTGATCGCTTTTTGACGGTTTCCTGACATTTCATAGACAAGCCCTCGCAGGTTGTAAGCATCAGCATAGTTAGGATCGAGGCGAATTGCTTGGGTGTAGTCGGCGATCACTTTTTGATATTCTTTTAATTGACCATAGGCATTACCTCGAAAAAGATAAGCACGAGCATCGTTAGGATTGAGGCGAATTGCTTGGGTGTAGTCGGCGATCGCTTTTTGATATTCCCCTAACTCAAAATATGCGTCGCCTCGAAGAATGTAAGCAATAGCATCGTTAGGATTGAGACGTATCGCCAGGTTAAATTGTGCCAGCGATTGCACAAAATTTCCTTTTTTCCATTCCTCTATTCCATAATTAAAAAACAACTCGGCAAAGGCTAGTTTAGAATTAGGATTTGATCGAATGCTATCGATCAAATCCTGAGTTACTTTGATTAAATCTATGGTTGTCTGGTATGCTTCTGTATCTCCCTGTTTTTGAAGTAATTCTGCCGCTTTTCGTAGCTCTGTGATCTGATTTTCTAAATCTCCTAAACCCTTATATGCCATTGCCCTGCCCATGTAAGCTTGAGCATAGTCGGGTTTGAGTTGAATCGCTTGGCTAAAATCGACAATTGCACCATCAAAATCTGCTTTGTCATATTTATCCATCGCCTGAACAAAAAAATCCTTAGCATTCCTTCCATTGGAAAAATATTGAGCGAGCGCGTTAGTAGTGGAGATACTTTGTTGAGGTGTTCTTAATTTATTCTGAGCAATTTCTCGGCCACTAATTGCTTGAGTGAAATTAGGATTAAGTCGTATTGCTTGAGCATAATCGGCGATCGCTTTTTGAGAATCTCCTAATTTATCATACAAAGTTGCTCGGTTATAGTAAGCTACTGCTGAATTGGGATTAAAGCGAATAAATTGGTTATAATCAGCCAGGGCTTTGTCATATTGCTGTAAACGACTATAGGCAATTCCTCTGTTGCCATAGGCTTGAGCATAGTTAGGATTAAGACGAATGGCTTCATTAAAACTATTAATGGCAGCCTCTAGATCACCTTGTTGTAATCTTTTTACTCCCTGATGGAAAAAGTCCAGAGCAGTTGAGGCAGCATTGACTTGAGCGATCGCATTTAAAGGTAAAGATTGAACGGGCCGAGGGAGAGAAAGGAAGCCTAAACCGAGACAGAGGGTAATTAAGATAGAGAAAGGACGGAGAAACATGATTGATTTTCCCTAGCAATGTTTTAGGTTGACGTTGAGTTTATTTTTGTATTATTTTAATAACTTCTAAGATTTCTTGAACTTTTGTCTTGAGGAGTCCTGCGTTTCATTTTTGAATTGGCGGGCCGTGAAAATGCCTCTTAGCTTAAAACCCGATGCCCGACCCCCGACACCCTGCCCCCACGAAAAACTTTTTGCCGCAACCCCTAACTAGGGAAAGCTGACTTGATCTAGTGGAGCAGAAAAAAAAAAGGGGGGGGTAATGGCCAATTTTTAGCTTGGACTTGGTTCTTTCACCAAAATTGAGTACAATGTCACTATCAATAGGCACTTCCTCTCCTCTCACCCACTCGAGATTAACCTCGCTCTGAACAAAGATAATCGGGTTAGCGAGTACAGGAATAGCCTCTCTCCTCCTCGATTTTCACCTTTTCTGGGTAATTTACCCAGTCAGGAGCGTTTATAGACTGATTTACTGCCTTGATCGACCCTAGATAAAATCAGGTCAAAAGATTATTGGCTTTGTTGATCACCAATCCCCTTAGAGCTGCCCAGGAAAATCTATGGTAAGTTTTTTTAAAAAGCTATTGACAAAAAAAAATCAAGGTGTTGGGTTAGAGATCACACCGGAGCGTATTAACATAGCTCAGATCGCCAAACAGGGACAAAATTATAAATTAGTTAAATGTTGTTCGTCGGATATCCCGGAAGGCATCTTTGAGGAGGGAAAAATCGTCGATTCCCCCGCTTTAGCGGAATTAATCCAAGAAGTCCTCAAGGAAAATAAAATTAACAGCAAACGAGTCGCTACTGGTGTGCCGATGCGCGAGTCAATTATCCGGATGATCCCCATTCCCTCGGAATTGGACGATCAGGAATTGCGAAATCTGGTCTTAAATCATGAGGCTAGTTTATACCTTCCCTATCCTCGCGAGGAAGTGGATCTCGACTACCAAAAACTAGGCTACTTTCAGGATGAAGACGGGATCGAAAAAGTGCAGGTTTTGCTGGTAGCCACTCGTCGGGAGATTACCGATGCCTACATGGAAACCTTCCAACAGGCAGGATTACAGGTAGATGTGCTAGAAATTAATAGTTTTGCCCTAATTCGGACGATTCGCGAACATTTGCGACAGTTTAGTTCCAATGAAGCTGCCGTTATTGTTGATATAGAATTTGATAACACGGAAATTGCCATCGTGGTGGACGGCGTTCCCCAATTTTCCCGCACTGTCCCCATCGGCACTTTCCAGCTACAAAATGCCCTCTCCAGGGCGATGAATTTGCCCACCTCCCGCAGTCCTGAGATTCTTTTGGGGATGACAATTCCGATTACTGCCTTTGATAGTCTTAGCACCAATACCGGCACTTCTGGGGCCCCTACTAACGCCGGGATGACGGCACTGATGCGCGTTTTAGGGGAATTAACCGATGAGTTACGGCGATCGATTAATTTCTATCTTAACCAAAGTGATGACCTGGAAATCGTCCAATTACTTTTAGCCGGTCCCGGGGGCGGTTTAGCGCAACTAGACGAATACTTTACTCAACGTCTCAGCGTCCCCACCATGGCAATCGATCCGATCGCATCACTGAACTTAGATACAACTCAAGAGATTCCTAATACCGAAAGACCGGGATTAGGAACAGTTATCGGTTTAGGATTACGGGAGGTATAGACAAAAATTATGTATAGTCTTGACGTTAATTTTCTTAAGGATCGCCATCTTAGCCAAACGGGGAAAGGAACCCCCGCAGCCAAGATTTCCACCGCTATTAACCTGCGTAAACAAACACCCCTGTTGATCGGTGTGGGAGTGGGGGCCGGATTATTGACACTGACGGGATTACTCGGTTTAATCCTCGGTTGGCAAACCAGCGAAACTCAGGCCAAAATTCAGCAACTGGACGCGGAATTAGGTCAACTGCAAGCCCAAAGCAAAAAGCTAGAAGACATGAAAGCGCAACTAACGGCGGTAGGAGAAGAAAATGAAGCTCTGGTAACTGTATTCAATCAGATTAGGCCTTGGTCAGCTATTCTTCAAGAAATTCGCCTGCAAACTCCCCCTAGTGTCCAGCTAACCAGTGTGCAGCAGGTGGAGGTTCCCGCTGCCCCAGATCAAGGGCAACAGAATCGGGCTACTCGCTTAAAAATCAGTGGTTTTGCCAGTAATTACGAAGCAGTCAATGATTATCTCTTAACCCTACAAGCTTCTCCTTTTTTACAGGGTAGGCAAACGGTGATCGAAAGTGCTGCCCTAGCCGATTTACCCGTACAGGTGGACAATAAGTACAAAAATATTAATGTTACTTTCCCCCAAGCGGTTCAATTTGTGATCACCGCCCAATTAAGTGATACTCCCGCTACTCAACAACTGCTCAATCTGACCCGCAATGGAGCACTCGGAGTTGTCACTAGGATTAATACTCTCAAACGCCAAGGAGCCATTCAACCATGACCTTTACCGAAGAATTTGAAGATCGGGAATTAGAGGAATTTGACGAGTATCCTATCGCTTTCGGGATAACTTTTACTCCCCGCAATAGTGGCATCGCTGCCGCTGTGCTAGGTTTACTTGGCTCTTTCTATCTGCTTTTTAACTGGGTGATGCCCGCTTATAATACCTTGCAACAGTTGCAAAACGATGCAGCTGGCAAACAACAACAGGTAGATCAACAAAAAAGCGGTCTCGGAGCCGCAGAATTCCCCAAAATCGAGAGTCAGTTGCAACAAAAAGAGGCAACTAAACAGCAAATTCTCGCGCTTTTTGCTCAAGAAAAGAACTTAAGCACAATTCTCTTAGATATTAGTAATATCTTTAAGTCTCGCAATGTTAAGCTGATTAGTTTCCAACCCCAAGGACTAGAACCAGTGGTGGTTTCCGATGGTTCCCTCGGTAGCGCGGTTAATAATAAGCTCAAACGTCAAACTCTTAACGTCAAGATCGAAGGGAACTATGCTAACACTCAAGAGGTTATTCGGGATTTAGAAAGATTACAGCCGCTCATTTTGCTCAACAGTCTCAATACCCAGATGGAAAAGGAAGGATCGGCGGTTCAAGTGGTTAGTACTGGCAAAAATAAAGCCACTATCGTTCCCCAAGGCGATAAACCCGTTACTACCACCTTTCTTCTCGATGTGATTATTCCTCTCAATGCCGCCGAATTAGCGAAATTAGCACCGCCACCCCCCGCCGAAGGCCAACCCCCCGCTAGTCCGCCCCAATAGGAGAACTTTCAGTGATTAAATGGTCTTCATTCCGGTGCGAGTATTCCGTTTTTTATCCGTTGAATCCCCCAATTGTTGAGGAGTGAAATTAAAGTGAATTCGTCCCGTTATGCCCTGTTTATCCCCCAAATTGCCTCGTTTTTATTGATGGCTCCCCTGAGCGCTTTGGCCGAAACCCCCATTTCCTTCGATGGTTCAGAGTTAAAATCGAGTACATCAAAAATTGAATTTTCGCAAGAGTTTAGTCAAGAAAATTTACAAAAAAGACCTAAGAATTTCGTTCCCACCCCCGATGCCGTAGAAAAGGAGATCAGCGATCGCATTTTAGCTAGTGAAAAACTACTGGCCCAAAGTGCGCCCCTTGTCCCCAACCCCGAAATTATCATTCAAGGCGCACCCCAAGCCCCCGGCGCTCCCACCCTACCCCGGGCTGTCGCCCCACCGGTGGGAGATATTGCCATCTCTAACATCGATGCTAGTGCCGAAAAGGTCAAATTCGAGCGTAATATGATTGTACCTCGTGTTTTACTCCGGGAAGCTTCCGCTAGAGAAGTGTTAATGACCCTTGCTAACTATGCCGGTTATAACGTCGTTTTCACCAGCGCCCAGGGGGAAACTAACGCCACCTCTCAGACAGTTTCCTTGGAATTTACT
>NZ_JASJFF010000277.1:0-4047 GCF_030065435.1 Microcystis sp. M53603_WE2 | reverse complement strand
GTCCGGGATCTGATCCTAGGATTCTCCTTTATCCGTCACGATGGCGAGATTGCTAAAGCTGGAGGGCGTGTGGTCAAGAATGTGGCGGGATACGACATGATGAAGCTATTTACGGGTTCCTACGGCACTTTAGGGATTATCGATCAAATTACCCTGCGACTGTATCCCGAAACTGCTAACTCAGAAACCCTGATCATCACTGGAAATAGCGAAAATATTAGTAAATTGAGTCAAGTTATTCGGCAATCGGCCTTAACTCCCACCGTGGCTGAATGTTTAAACCCAGGGATGACGCAAGCACTAGGATTAGGGGAAAAAGTCGCTTTACTGCTGCGTTTTCAAAGCATTCCCGAAAGTATTAGCGAACAATCGCAACAGGTGAGTTATTTAGGGCAACAGTTAGACTGTCAGACTAATTATTATCGGGATGAGGAAGAAATTTCTCTATGGCAAAGATACCGAAAAACAATCGATAATTATGACCAAGAGGGCAATTTTTTCGGCAAAATAGGATTATTACCTAGCAATTTAGCTCTAGTTATCGACCAAATTAACGGACTAGCCTCGATTAATATTAGTAGTGGGGTGGGTAAAGTTATCTTAAGATCGGAGGAAAATCTTGACAAAATTCGCTCTTTATGCAGTGCCAATCAGGGTTATTTAACGGTGTTAACTGCGCCGCCATCGCTAAAAGAAAAAATTGAACCTTGGGGCTATACAGGTAACGCGATTACCATGATGAAAACCCTAAAAACTAAATTCGATCCTCACGGTATTTTTAGTCCTGAACGCTTTCTTAACAAAATCTAATTTAAAATCATGCAAACCTCCGAACATTCCGTTAACTTTCAAGAATTAATCGACCAAAAAAATCAAGGATTTGACCCCAAGAATCCCCCTGCCCAAGAATTAATCGATAGTTGTGTTCACTGTGGTTTTTGTCTATCTACCTGTCCCAGTTATCGAGTGATTGGCAAAGAAATGGACTCCCCCCGGGGCAGAATTTATCTGATGAATGCCATCAATAAAGGGGAAGCAGTTTTAGACGAAACCACTAGCCAACATTTTGATACTTGTTTAGGTTGTTTAGCCTGTGTTAGTACTTGTCCATCGGGAGTACAATACGATCAATTAATCGCCGCAGTCCGTCCGCAGGTGGAACGCAATCAACCCCGCAGTTTTAAAGATAAAATTATTCGTTTTCTCATTTTTAATCTCTTTCCCTATCCCCTCCGTCTCAAATTATTTTTACCCTTCCTCTGGTTATATCAAACCCTGGGATTACAAACCCTAGTCAGGAAATCGGGTATCTTAAAAATGCTCTTTCCCCGTCTAGCGGCGATGGAATCAATTTTACCCAAAATTACCCTGTCCTCTTTGTTTAAAAACTATGCCGATGTTATTCCCTCCCAAACTGAAAAACGCTATCGAGTGGGAGTAGTTTTAGGTTGTGTGCAGCGCCTCTTTTTCTCGCCGGTAAATGAAGCAACAGTGCGGGTTTTAACTGCCAATGGTTGCGAAGTGGTTATCCCAAAAACCCAGGGTTGTTGTGCCGCTTTACCCGCACATCAAGGACAGGAAAAACAAGCACAAAGTTTAGCCAGACAAATGATCGATAGTTTTGCAGAAACCGAGGTTGATTATATTATTATTAATGCGGCGGGTTGTGGTCATACTCTCAAGGAATATCATCATATTTTAGCCGATGATCCTGAATACAAAGATAAGGCTAAGGAGTTTGTGGCTAAAGTACGCGATGCCCAAGAATTTTTAGCCGCAGTGGGGTTAACTGCTGATTTATCCCCGATTACCGAGACAGAATTAACCCTAGTTTATCAAGATGCCTGTCATCTTTTACACGGACAAAAAATCTCCGTGCAACCACGGCAATTATTGCAAAAAATCCCCAATATTAACTTAAAAGAACCTATCGATGCGGCCTTGTGTTGTGGCAGTGCCGGAGTTTATAATATGCTACAGCCAGATACTGCCGATGAATTAGGTCAGCAGAAAGTACGCAATTTATTAAATACTGGGGCTGCGGTGATTGCTTCTCCTAATCCGGGTTGTTCCCTACAAATTAAAAAACATCTACAATTACAGGGAAAAGATACACCCGTTATTCATCCCATCGAATTATTAGATTATGCGATTCGCGGGCTGAAAATTTCCTAGTTCATCCCCGTTTAAAACAGAAAACGGGTTTCTTCAAGAAACCCGTTTTCTATTAGATATAGGTAGCCCAAGATTTTGCCCAGGCGAGAATTTCCTGAACTCGATCGAGGGTTGAAGATTCACAGTAGAGACGCAAAACCGGTTCTGTGCCACTAAAGCGAATTAACAACCAACTGCCATCTTCTAAACGGAATTTATAACCGTCCATAGTATTACAATCAGTCACTTGTTTACCGGCAATTTCCCTTAAGGGTTCCTTATCCAAAGCAGTAATTAACTGATTGCGAGCTTCCATATTAGCTAAGGGTAAATCAATGCGATCATACTCAGAATGAAAACCAGTTTTATCCTGTAATTGCGCGTAAAGATCGCTTAAATCTTGGCCCGATTCTACCACCGCTTCCAAAACGTATAAAGCTGATAATAAAGCATCCCGTTCGGGAATGTGAGTACCATAACCGACACCTCCCGACTCTTCCCCACCAATTAACACAGGAGTGGTCAACATTCGATCGGCGATATACTTATAACCGATCGGGGTTTCAAAGACCGATAAACCGTATAAACTGGCTAATTTGGGGATTAAATCGGAACCGCTCACCGTTTTGACAATTTCCCCTCTCATTCCCTTTTTGCCGGCTAAATGCTCGATTAAAATCGGGATGAGATTTTGGGTGCTTAAAAAATTCCCCCGACCATCGATCGCCGCTACTCGATCGCTATCCCCATCGAAGACCAAACCTACTCGCAAAGGGGCTAAATTTGCGCTGTGAGCCAGTTTATCGATGATTTCCCTCAAATTTCTCGGTAAAGGTTCCGGAGAGCCGCCACCGAACAAAGGATCGCGATTGCCGCGTAATTCCGTGATCCCCACCCCCAAAAGACCCTCTAAACCGGTAGCCGCCGCACCGTGCATGACATCGGAATAAACTTTTAGTTGTCCCGATTCGATCGCGTTGGCAATAGCGGCAATATTAACTTTTTGGCGTAAACCCTGACAATAACCTGACCACGGTTCAAAAGTGCTTAATTTACCTGGAGCTGCGTTAAATTGCGGCGGATTAGACAATAAAGCTTCAATTTGTTGGGTAATTTCCGGCGAGACAGAACCACCAAAATAACCTTTAACCTTCAAACCGAGATATTTAGCCGGGTTATGACTGGCGGTTAACACGATCGCACCGAGAGCATTTTCTGATCGAGCTGCCCAACTAAAAGCGGGAGTGGGAGCGTAGGATTGGGAGAGAAGCACATCAAAACCAGCTTTTTGCAGCGATTCCGCCGCAGTTTGAGCAAAATCCTCCGCCATAAACCGCCGATCATAGCCGACGATCATCGTCCGCGAACCCGTGATCTGACCATAA
Organism: Microcystis sp. M53603_WE2; assembly: GCF_030065435.1. Lineage (NCBI taxonomy): Bacteria > Bacillati > Cyanobacteriota > Cyanophyceae > Chroococcales > Microcystaceae > Microcystis > Microcystis sp. M53603_WE2. The sequence continues at coordinate 508 of NZ_JASJFF010000277.1, read as the reverse complement.
TTATCCGCTAAAACCTGAGCCGCCAAGGGAGCGAGCAGAGCGACTCGATCGAAAGTAAAATCGGCGGCGATAATCCCGCGCCAGCCATCGGTTCCAAATTTAATCGGGTTCACGGTGGTCATGATTTACGAACTACCCCTAAAATATCCATTTTCCCAATACTGTAACCCGCTCCGTAACCTCTGGAAACTCATTTTTCTCGATCATCGGTTTTTGCCGCCGAATCGAGCGCGCCGACTTCACTGGCTAATAATTTTTCCATTAACATTTGTAACTTCATCCGTTCTATATAGGGCCATCCCCCGGTTTCCTCGATATCCCGGAGTAATCCGTATAAGTCCTTACGGGTATTGGGTAAAGATGGCTCGAACATCTGCTCGCGAATTTGCCGATGTAAATTTTCTAAAGTTCGCAGCAACATTAACAAACCGTTACAATCTCCCTGCTGTTCTTGGGCGATCGCTGTCACCGTCGTTACAAGGGAATCTAGTTGGCTATCTAATTGGCT
>NZ_JASJFF010000574.1:0-2680 GCF_030065435.1 Microcystis sp. M53603_WE2 | reverse complement strand
TAAAACAAACATTTTGCGTTATCGACCTACCACGCAAACTACTCTAGCATACTAAAATTAAATTGGCAACTATAGATTAGAGTTATTCTTAGTCGTGCTTCGTGTCACTGAGCCTGTCGAAGTGCTGTTCTATGCTGGCGGAACTTTTCATCTCCGAGGTGAAACCGAGAGCCTTCAAGCCGACATTATAGGTAAAGCAGATCGTTTAACCGAGTGAAGTCAATGTCACGTTCTGTTAAAACTCGCTGTCGTTTGGCTTCATCCCATTGAATACGCATGAGATACCCGAAATCAATGGAGAAAAATTGTTTTCACCCACTCTATGCTAACCTATCGCTCCCGAAGGCGAGGGACTAGGGAGAAGAATGTAAAGATTTATTAAATTGTAGCTTTTGATACAACGGGGGGGGGATAAGTGTGTATAGTTTGTGGCGTTTATCTTAAAACCACTAAAAAATGAAATTTGTTTCACTGTTATCCATCACTGCGCTCACAAGCAGTATCTTCATTGCGACCCCCCAAGCGAAAGCAGCAGTAGTTTTCCTTGACTTGAATACCTTTACCTCTGGGGGACCTGGCACAGGAACATTCGCGGGAACCCTAGGGGGAGTGAACGTTACAGGTTCTATACTCGCTGGTGGCGGACCTAACTTTACGATTGCAGGTATTAACCCAACAAGTTGGGAAGGAACAACAATCGATAATACTACCCCTCAATACAGCTACAGCAGCATCTATACTCCATCCCAAAGTTTAGGTGATCGGGTAGGTTATACAATGTTTAATCAGACTGGCCAGACTGCGACTTTAAAGATTCAGTTTAGCTCGCCCGTGACCAATCCCACCTTTCACGTTGCCAACCTTGACGGGATGATCTATGATTTCTCCGATCCCAGCAATGGTTCGATCGCACTCAATTTACTGAGCGGTAACGGTGGTGGCGGCGATGGCTTAACAGTCGATACCACGAACAAAATCATCGCCGATGCGAATCCGTTGACTGGCGTTGGTCTTCCTCCCTCCACTACCCCTCCGACTACTGGTGCTCGTTCCGCTTACGGTTCTGTGGAGTTATTGGGGACTTTTTCCGCCTTGAACATTAAGCTAAGGGGAAATCCTAGCCTAACACTTGCTGGGGATGGTGGAAGCTTTATTCTTAGCCTGAAGACACAGATTCCACCAGTTCCCGAACCAACCTCAACCCTCAGCTTCCTAGCTCTCGGCACTCTCGGCGCAGCTTCAACCCTCAAGCGCAAACTCAAACCATAAAAGTAGGCTAAATTGCTGACAAAAATACCATAAATGCCCCTTCATTCAGTCAGTTGAGGGGGTTTTATTTTTTGCCTGTGCTTCTACTTATTAAATTTTATTAATTAATTGCTCAAAAGTAGTTTCTTGTGGTAGAAAAAGATTTTTTGTACCGATAGGGTAAAATTTAATAGATATTGTAATTTTATGCCATAACGGAAGTTAATTACAGCAGTTATCTTAATGGTGAAATAACTTCTTTATTTGAGGGGTAATTTTAATCGGTGGGGAAAGGGCGATACTTAAGGGTTAATTCTCGCACCGATTCCCCTAGATTTAATCTCAATCCCCTAGACAAATACCCAAACCCCTGGCGGTTTTGACTAAAGTTTCTTCGGGATCGACGACGCGATAGGTTTTAATCGCCTCCTCGATGGGAACACTGACCACTTGCCGATTTTGCCAGGCCACCATGCGATCGAATTCCCTCCTGGCGATCAAATCTACGGCCGCCACGCCAAAAGCCGCCCCCAGTAAGCGATCAATCGGAGAAGGAATGCCCCCCCGTTGAATGTGGCCCAGGAAAGTCACTCTCGTTTCGGCCCCGGTTTCCCTGGCAACTTCTTCGGCTAAATAGCGACCGATACCCCCGAGACGATCTTCCCCTAGGGCTTCCTTTTGCACTAAGCGATTGCCAGTTTCGGTACGCACAGCCTCGGAGACAATAATCAGAGAAAACTGTTTATCCATACGCTGCCGTTGCCGGATCTTCTCGCAGACCTTCTCTAATCGGTAGGGAATTTCGGGAATGAGAATGATATCAGCCCCCCCCGCAATACCGGCAGCCAGGGCGATATGGCCGGCATCTCTACCCATAACTTCTAGAATCATCACCCGGTTATGACTAGCGGCGGTAAAATGGAGGCGATCGAGGGCTTCTGTGGCGATATTAGTAGCTGTATCGAAGCCGATGGAGACTTCTGTAGCTCCCACATCATTATCGATGGTTTTGGGGATACCGATCAGATTAATGCCTCCCTGTTGGGCGATACGGCGCAAAATCGCCAGACTACCATCGCCACCGATGCCGATCAGGGCATCCAGTCCCAGACTATGATAGCCGTCGATGATGTCCTGAGAGCGATCGATCAGGGTTCCATCCGGCATCGGGAAAGCGAAGGGATCCCCCTTATTGGTAGTACCGAGAATCGTTCCCCCCATCACTAACAGGCGATCGACTCCTTCAATATCAAAGATCGTGGTTTTGGGGGGACGGCTAACTAATCCGTTAGTTGCTTCTCGAATACCCACCACTTCCCAGCCATAATTGCCACTGGCATGGTGGACAACGGCACGAATGGCGGCATTTAAACCCGCACAGTCGCCACCACTGGTGAGAATTCCAATTCGTTTTTTTTCACCCATAGGTTTT
>NZ_JASJFF010000251.1:0-1219 GCF_030065435.1 Microcystis sp. M53603_WE2 | reverse complement strand
TAGACCTCTTGCAAAAGTCTTAAGTCGATCCTTGTACAGCAACATTTTTGAAGATTATCAACTACTAATAAATAATTAACTGAAAGTCCCTCCCATTATTGTTTCTATCGTTTGTTTTCGGATTTATGCAAGAGGTCTTATTAACGACACTGACGATCGTCCCTTGATTCGCCTCTTGAATCAGCCCGAGATCCTCGTCGGCTAATTTGCAGTTGAGATGGGGGAGAGATTGGCCATCTTCAAAAAGGCCGGTTATGTCAACTATGGTCTCTAGCTCTTGTTCTTGGGGAAGAAAACGGCAAGATAGGGCTTTTTCTTGGCGATAACGATAGATTTCGACCAATTTCTGGTAATCTGCCCGATCGATGACACGACGTTCAAACTGCAATTCTTGATCCCGGAGGATACGACGTAAATCATCGAGAATTTCCTGATTAGCGGGATCCACCATGGCTAGGTGAAGGACATTGGCAGCGGATTGCTGTTTTTGTAGGGGCAGGATCTTATAACGACGGCAAATTTCAAAGGGAAGGACTGTGCGAAACAGATTCTCGATTTCTCTCCAGTCGATCGTCTCACTTTCAGGGTCAAGATATTCTACCCCATACTTGGCTTTTAATTTTGACAGTTGTTCGAGTCGGTAGTATGCCAGTGCCTCTTTGGGTAAAGGACGGCCGGTGATCAGGGGTAAAATTGCCCGTAGAGGCAGATGACTTTTCTGCTTCTCGATCATTGCCTTTTGTAGTTGCGGGATAGTGACATAACCCGATTGCACTAACTTTTGGGCAAAGGAAGGCAGCTTGGTCTGAAGTTTCTCGTTTGCTGATGACATGGAATAGAGCCAGTAAAGACTGTACAACCCACTACATCCCTTAGTATTCCCATTTTTTCACCGCAGCTAACAGGTAAAAGAAAATTTATCCCACTTTCCGCACTTCTTAACATTCAATTGATAATTTTTACTGATATTTTGCTTAAAACCCATTGCTAGTAGGGACTATAGCTACAATGATTGATTTTTCTCAAGGTGAAGAATTGTAATTTTTTTCTCAGAAAAAATCAATTATTGAAAATGTTCTCAATAGTAGTTTCTATGAAGCTTTTTCGTCAAAACATCTTGGGGAATGTAAAAATATATAGGCTCTTCGTTACCCTTTATGCTAAATCAACATACAAGATGCCAAGATAACATACTTCTAACCCAAAAATTCCGAAAGTT
>NZ_JASJFF010001298.1:0-4858 GCF_030065435.1 Microcystis sp. M53603_WE2 | reverse complement strand
AGGGGGGATTAAGGGGGGACTAAGGGGGGATCGGCACCCCCCTTATCAAGGGGGGCAGGGGGGATCCCCCCGCCTATCGGCACCCCCCTTATCAAGGGGGGCAGGGGGGATCAAACCTAAAATCCATTTTTAATTTAATTATAACCAGCTACTTAATTAATATACAGTATAAAGCATTAATTATCATCAAAAAATCACCAAACTAGAAGCGTAGGTGAAGGGATTTATGGATTGCGCCGCGCTTTAGTTATTGCGGGAAGTGAAAGCCAATTAATTAGCCTTTGGAAAGTATCTGATGACGCAACTAAAGATTTAATGGTCGCCTATTATGGACGCTTACAAAAAGGAGAAGGACGCAGTGAAGCTTTACGACAAATTCAACTAGGAATGCTCAAGGGTGAGAAGCAAAAACATCCTTTTTATTGGGCCAGTTTTATTCCTTCTGGTGATGCAACTTCGATGCAATTTGACTGATTAAGGGTTAGGAGTTAAACTTAGTAGTAAAATTATTGGTAAGTAAGTAGGTAGGCACAATTATTTGTAGGATGGGTTAGCGGTAGCGTAACCCATGCGGGCGTTGGGTTTCATGCTTCAACCCAACCTACGTTTATTTTATATTTAATTCCACCCACCTACTTACCTAAGCAAAATTAATTACACATCCAAACCGTCAGCAGTTACTCCGTCAGCTTTTTGCTGTGATCAGTAAACAGTGAACTAAAAACTCAAATCTGATCCCGTCTCCCGTCTCCCGTCTCCCGTCTCCTGTCTCCTGTCTCCTGTCTCCTGTCTCCTGTCTCGACTGGGAAATTAATTTTGCACGACTACTTATCACAAACAATTACTAGGAGAGTCACACAATGGCAACATTTACAGAAAACGACCTCAAAGAATTAAAAGACTTTATTGTAGGACAATTCAAAGAAGTTAATGACAAAATAGACAAATCATCTGAACAACTTAATGGCAAAATAGACAGATTATCTGAACAACTTAATAGCAAAATAGACAAGCTATCTGAAGAAGTGAATAACTTAAGAGTTGACATAGCAAATATTAAAGGAGAATTAACAGGCGTGAATAAACGACTAGATAACTTGGAATTTACTAATCGAACCATCTTTGTTGCTATTGTTACTGCACTAATGGCAGGATTAGTTAAGTTATTTTTACCAAACCTTCCTACTAATCCTTAACTGTGATTCAAAAAGAAAACGGGTTTTTTGAAAAAACCCGTTTCCTGAAATCGAATTCAAAATAGGAAATAGCGTTGGGCCATGGGTAAAACCGTAGCCGGTTCACAGATTAATAATTCCCCGTCAGCACGCACCTCGTAGGTTTCGGGATTAACTTCCATGCGCGGTAAAGCGTCATTAAGCTTCATACTAGCCTTACTGATATTGCGCGTATTCGACACGGCTACGGCGGTTTTTTTCAGCTTTAACTTCTCAGGAATGCCCGCTTTCATAGCATATTTAGAAACAAATGTCAAGGAAGTTTTGGCGATCGCACCACCAAAAGAGGCAAACATGGGACGCATATAAACCGGTTGGGGTGTGGGAATACTGGCATTAGCATCGCCCATTTGCGCCCAGGCGATTAAACCGCCTTTCAGGACAATTTCCGGTTTTACGCCAAAAAATGCCGGTTTCCAGAGAACCAAATCGGCTAATTTGCCCACCTCGATGGAACCGACATAATCGGAGACACCATGGGTAATAGCAGGATTAATCGTATATTTAGCAATATATCGTCTTGCCCGCAGATTATCATTCTCTCCCGTTTCCCCGGTCAGTCTGCCTCGTTGTACCCGCATTTTGTGGGCAGTTTGCCAAGTGCGGATAATTACTTCTCCCACCCGTCCCATCGCTTGAGAATCGGAGGAAATGATGCTAAAAGCCCCTAAATCGTGGAGAATATCCTCGGCGGCAATAGTTTCGCGGCGGATGCGGGATTCAGCAAAAGCCACATCTTCGGGAATACTCCGGTCTAAATGATGACAAACCATCAACATATCGAGGTGTTCCTCTAAGGTATTCGTCGTATAGGGACGCGTGGGATTAGTAGAGGAGGGTAAAACGTTCATTTCCCCGCAAACCCTGATAATATCGGGAGCATGACCACCGCCGGCCCCTTCCGTGTGGTAGGTGTGAATGACGCGATTTTTAAAAGCGGCGATAGTGGCCTCAACAAAACCGGCCTCATTGAGAGTATCCGTATGAATCGCCACCTGCACATCGTACTTATCGGCCACGCTTAAACAGGTATCAATGGCTGCCGGAGTGGTTCCCCAATCTTCATGGAGTTTTAAGCCAATTACCCCCGCTTTTACCTGTTCCGCTAGTCCTTCCGGCTGACTGCTATTGCCTTTACCCAAAAAACCCAAATTCATCGGGAAAGCTTCGGCCGCCTCTAGCATTCGATAGATGTGCCATTCTCCCGGGGTGCAGGTGGTGGCATTAGTTCCCGTTGCAGGTCCGGTCCCGCCACCAATCATTGTGGTAATCCCCGACGCAATCGCTGTCTCAATTTGTTGGGGACAGATAAAATGAATATGGGCATCAATCCCGCCTGCCGTCAAAATCATCCCTTCCCCAGCTAATGCCTCGGTAGCAGGACCGATAATAATATCGACATTATCTTGAATGTGGGGATTGCCCGCCTTACCGATTTTATAAATTTTGCCGTCTTTAATGCCCACATCGGCTTTAACGATGCCCCACCAGTCGAGAATTAAGGCATTAGTAATCACTAGATCCACCGCCCCATCTTCCCTAGAAATGGGGGATTGGCCCATACCATCGCGAATTACTTTACCGCCGCCGAATTTTACCTCATCGCCGTAGGTGGTGAAATCTTTTTCGACTTCGATAAATAATTCCGTGTCTGCCAGGCGAACTTTATCTCCGACGGTGGGGCCGTAGGTTTCTGCATAGGTGCGGCGATCGATGCGATAATTCATAGGGGGAATTCTTGAAAATCGACATTGATTATACGATCGATTTTCCGGCAATTATCGCTTTTTGGGGATTTTCTTCCATTTTTAATCTGGCTCGTTTTCGAGGATTTCTTTGGCTTTCAGTAAAGCTTGGTGATGTTCTTCGGTAACGGTGGGATATTTTAAACCAAGGGATTCCAGGGTGTGATAAATAACCGCCCCCACAGCTAAACGGGTAAACCATTTGCGATCAGCCGGGATAATATACCAGGGGGCCCATTCGGTACTGGTATGATTGAATACCTCCTCGTAGGCTTTCATGTAATCACCCCAAAAAGCTCTTTCTTTGACATCATTTTCAGAAAACTTCCAGTTTTTTTCAGGGCGATCAATTCTTTCCAAAAATCGTTTTTTCTGTTCTCCTTTAGAAACATTGAGAAAGAATTTCAGGACAATAACCCCATTATTAACCAGATATTTTTCAAAATTATTAATCTCCTCAAAACGTCGCTGCCAAACTTTCTTGGTTCTGTCTTCCGGGGGGAGTTTTTGCCGTTCCAATAAATTTTGATGGACGCGCACGACTAATAATTCTTCGTAGTAAGAACGATTAAAAATACCGATACGACCCCGCTCCGGTAAGGCTTTATAATATCGCCAGAGATAATCGTGATCTAGTTCTTCGGCCGAGGGAACTTTAAAGCTAAATACCTGACAGCCTTGGGGATTTAAGCCCGACATAACGTGTCTGATCGTACCATCTTTACCCGCCGCATCCATGGCTTGCAGATTAATTAACAGGGCATAGGTATCCTGGGCATAGAGTTTATCTTGAAACTCGGCCATTTTTTCGATCCCCTGTTGCAGCAGCAGCGTGGCATCTTCTTTGGTGATATAGTCGGGCTTAAACCCAGGATCGTAGTCTTTGTGCAGAGAAATTTCTTTACCCGGTGGCACTATTAAGGATTGTAAAAATGCTTGGCGATCAATTTTGCTGACCATGCTCTTCTCCTTGATTGTTTTGACCCTTAAGATTACATTGTAGCACTTTTGCTCGGAAAATATCTAACTCTTGAACCGGCGAGTCAAGGATGAACTGGCAAAAGTATATTTAAATAGCTGTCAGTCCCTAAGCAAAATTAATTACACATCTAAGCTGTCAACCGTTTATCAGTTATCGGTAGGAAAATAGAATATTAAGTGAGCAGTATTACAACAGTTATCTTAATGGTGAGGTGCGAAGTTTTCGTTTTGGGGAGTAGGTGGTCGATGTCAAAGTAGGTTACACTTTATCTTGATGAGAAACGCTGTAGATGTATTTTTACTTTAAAAAAAGTTTGATTGCATCAATAAGCTGCTTGAGTTGTTTAATCTTTTCAACTAGATGCAAATATATAAACTCATAATCTAGGAGACTAGCTATTTCTTCCACAGTCCTTTCGCTTTTATCATAGCTTCGTTGTATTAATTGATAAATACTGTCCAGCACTTGACTAGGATGTGGTATTTGTTCTACATCTAGGACATTTAGAGCGAAACCTAAATTGTCTAGAATAAACTTAGATGTTAAACAACTATCTATTTTAGTCAGAAAACTGTATTCACCTAAAAACCAAGCTTCGATTTCCATAATCACTAAAATCATCGAAATGGGAATTCCCTTGTTCTGAAGTAAAGGTTTTAAAAATCCTTTAATGCCATTTTCTACCTTAGTTCTATTTTCTAGAGTTTCGGGATATAAATCTCGTAAACCTAAAATTTTTTCATAACCATTATTAGTTAGGGTCTGCTGAAAAAGTTTTTCCTGGGGGTAGGAGTCAGTAGCCGGTCGTCAGGAGTCGGTCGTTTTAGGCTTTGTTGCCCTTGTTTTTTGTACCAAGCGATGTACTACAAGAAGGATAATGCAAGGTTTTTGAACGT
>NZ_JASJFF010000905.1:0-1486 GCF_030065435.1 Microcystis sp. M53603_WE2 | reverse complement strand
GCGCAGTTTATAGAATTTAGCTGGAATTTATGAATCATTTTCTGCATTCTTTCACTGTTTTTCCTGATTCTGCCCGAAAATCTCGCTCTTACTCCCTGGGTAAACTGCGACGACCCTTAATCTTCCTGTTTACCGTCGGTTGTCTGACTAGCGTGGTCGGTTATCGTTTCTATAATCAGCCGAAATTGGCCGTCGGGACTATTTCCCCGGTTACGATTATCGCCCCCGAAGATGCCCGTTTTCAAGACCAAGAAACCACCGCCCTCAAACGCCAAAAAATTCGGGCTGGACTGCTTCCCCGGCTGAAAAGAGACCCCCAAACCACCGACCAGATCGAGCGATCGCTGCAGGACACCTTAGGGCAATTAAGTCAAATTCGCCCAATTTTGCGAAGAAATTCCATTTTAATGGGCAGGACTATTTCTAACGCCACAATGGAAATGCTGCTCACCTTTTCTGCCCCTCAATGGTCAACTCTACAAAGCCGCCTCAACTATGAAGAATCTTTTACGAAACTCTTGACAAAAGAGCAGGAATATGCTATAGACGAAATCCAAGCCTATCGTCAGCGCGTGGCCAAGGGAAACTTTGAGCAATTTATCGATCGATTAGGGCAATTACGGCAAATAAAGGAGCAAACCAGCCAAAATTATCGGCATTCCAGCTTAAATAAACTCAAATACGCCGATCTGATCACAGCGGCCCAAATGGGCGATCGAGAGTGGCAAAACCTAGAAAAAGCCGTCCTGCAAGCGAGTCGCCGGATTTTGGTGCAAGGCATTCCCCCGGGGATTTCCACCAGTCACCTACAGGATACCATCGCCGTGCAGATTAGCAGCGATCGCCTAACCAGTCGCCAGCAGTCTTTAGCCGAAAATATCCTTCTGGCAGCCCTAGAGGGACAAACGAACCTGATAGAAGATCGGGAGGCAACCAAAGAACAAGCCGCTAAAGCGGTGGAAGCGGTAGATATGGTCATGTCTAGCGCTCAAACCGGTCAAATTATCGTTAAAGCAGGCGAAAAAATTACTCAAGCTCAGTTTGTTCTCATCGATGGTTTTGGTTTAAGCGAACGGGGCATTAACTGGATGGGTTTAGGGTCAACGGCAATCCTTGTCACCAGTGCGATCGGGACTTTTTGCCTCGTTTCCCAGCGTCTCCATCGGCCCCTGCGTCACCGGGATTTTCTTCTCTTGGGTTTACTGAGTTTTACCACACCGATCCTAGCGATCGCCAATATTCCCTTTACCAATCTGGCAGCCGTGGGTTTATTAGTCAGCAGTTTCTACGGCCCGACTCTGGCCGTCACCCAAGTCCTCTTAACTGCTGGTCTTTCCCTATTCAGCATCCAAGGCATCAGCGCCGATTTAATCGCCGGGACGATGGGGGGACTATTAGCGGCGATGATAGCGGCAAAATTGCGCTCCCGGGATGAATTATCGCTACTAGGGATGGGAATCGGAGTCAGCCAAGGGGGTGTTTATCT
>NZ_JASJFF010000344.1:0-6139 GCF_030065435.1 Microcystis sp. M53603_WE2 | reverse complement strand
TTCCTAAACGCTGTCTTTGTCCCCCCGAAAGACGCACGCCCCTTTCCCCTACAATAGTGGAATAACCATTAGGTAATTCCTGAATAAATTCATCGACACGGGCAATTTTACAGGCTTCTTCTACCTTCTCGAAGCTAATATTAGGATTACCGTAGGTGAGATTTTCTAACACCGTACCATTAAACACATCTACTTCTTGATGGACAATCGCTAACCGTCGCCGATACCAAGTCACATCCAAGCGACTAATATCCTCGCCATCTATCATAATTTGCCCTTGATTCGGTTCAAAATAGCGGAAAAGTAACTTAACTAAAGTGGATTTTCCTGAACCAGATTTTCCCACTAATGCCACGGTTTGATAGGGTTCAATCAGAAGATTAATATCCTTGAGAATCCTTCTTTCAGGACTATAGCCAAAGCTAAGATTACTTAATTCTACTTTCCCCGTAAAATGATAGGGATTGTGTTGGGCATGATCGGCTAAAAGACTACCGGAATCAGTACCACTAGGCAAGTTGATAAATTCGTTTAGACGTGCCATAGAAGCATAGCGACGAGCGAAAGTTTCTGCCATTTGAGATAGGGGATCTAATTCCGCATAGGCCATACTAGCGAGGGTATAGGTGGTGATAAAATGCCCGATCGAGATTTTCTGTTGAACGGTAGCTAGGAGAGTAAAGAAAAATACTCCAAATAAACTAGCTTGGACGAGGGTTTTTTCCCAAGTTGTTAAGTCCACATAACCCTTATGAATGCGATAGATAACGTAGGTAAATTCTCTCTCTAAACGCTGTTTTTGACGATATAATTCCTGTCCTTCTGTGGCGAAAGCTTTGACGGTTTTGATATTAGTAATAATCTCAGAATTACGACTTTGGGTATTTTCGATATGCTGATCAAGAATTCTTTCTTTTTGCATTAAATCTTTTAAATCTCTGACAATAAAAGCCACAATTAATACAAAAGAAATGACAAAAGCGAGGGCGATTTGCCATTGAATTACCCAAATAACAATAAAGATACCGAAAACTCTAAACAGTTTTGGGATCATCATTCCCGCCACTTCGGGATAAGTCCAAGTATGATTTTCTATCCCTTTGGCGATCCGGTTAGCGATGCGTCCTGGATTATTTTCATCGTAAAAAGATAGGGGTAAGGTGAGAATTTTGGCAATAATTTTTTTGAGATGATCTCGTCTCGCTCTTAAGGATATTTCCCAGTGAAACCATACACCCACCCAAGGCTGAATTGGTGCTTTAATTACCGTGGTTAGGAAAATTAAGCCTAATAATACTGCCAAACTAACCCACTTTTCTGAGGCAAAGGGAGTTAAAATCATGGTGCGATCGACCAAAGATTGCACGAATCCATCTAAAGGTTGATCGGAAAGAACATTAAGAATCTGTCCGACAGCGTAGGGAACCATCAGATCGATAATTTCAAAGACGCTGGATGCAGCAATGCTCAAAAAGGCGGCTTTTTGATAATTGCGATAGTAACTGAGAATATCCCGTAAGGAAGCCATAACATCAAGTAAATTGCCAATTTTTAACTTCTATCTGATAACTGCTAACTGAAGAGACTGAAGGCACTTTTATGATTGTTTTTCTGGAGTTACCATTATACTACAATACTACAAAAATCTGCCGACCTAGAAATTTATAGGACAAAAGCCTTGTCATAGTCTTGTATTCTCAATCAGCTATTAGTCAGGAGACGATGCCAGATCAGCTTATATTTCATCCTTGGCAGAAGCACCACAGATCAATTTATCTAAAATTTTGACGAATATTATCACAAAAATTAATAAATTTCTGAAAGGTTTTTAAGTGTTCGGTTTTATCGATACGCTTTTTTAATTGATTAAGATAGTATTGTTCTTGAGCTACCCCAGGGAATTTTTTAGAATAAGACAACTTTTTAGCTTCAAAAATAGACTTTAGATAAGCAAAATGAAAATCGGCATGATTTCTGCAATTAAATCTACCCATTAGTTCGGGATCATTTTCGTAAACATCATAGTGTTGAACATAATCAGCTAAAAGTCCCTGTAAAGGTTGTTTAGAATTAAATATTGTGCGATTGCCTAGTAGCCATGTTTCAATACATCGATTTTGAATGATTATCACGATTTCAAGTTGTGCGGGGATAGTAATATGTTTGGTGATAAAGTCATTAACATATTGTTCTCTTTCTTCGACAGTATCCTCATCAGCATCGAGACAGATGACTAGATAGTTATATTTGGATACTTCTTGAATTTTATCGATGGCGTTAGGAATTCCCTCATCAAGTATCGAGGGGTAGCCATTACCACTAATCAGAACGTAATTGTTGTGATTGACTTGATCGTAAAAATCAACTCGCTTAAATTCGGGAATAAGATAAGTTAACCAGGCAGTATAAAGCTTTTTTTCGGTACTTCTTCCTTCAACTAAAAAATAAATATTCATCGATTAACTAATTCCTTGAGGAAATTCTTCTAGGACATTGATAAGATCAATAAAGGCTTTTTGTCGAGTTTTAGAAATATGAAAATCAGCCGCATTGTGTACCTGAATTACTCCTCCTTTACGAGTGACTATTTTCCAATAGGCAGGACTGATATTATTAATTATATAGGGATGATGACTGGTAATAATAAACTGTAAATCTCGATAATTAACTAATAAATCTTCTGTTAAAGTGTCCAAACAGTTAACCCCCAAACTATTTTCAAATTCATCGATTAATATAACGCTGCCATCAGGAGATAATTTGATCGTTGCTAAGAACATCAGGCTTTTTATCATTCCAGAGGAGATATTTGGTTCTACAATCCAGACATGAGAGTTTTTTTCTTTTATTTGTATGCGAGGTAAGTCTTCAAGTAAAAAAATTGGAGTTAATGAAACAAGCATACCAATATCACCTAGTTTGAATGGTTCTAAAAATTCTATTTTTAAATCTTCAACTTGAGGGAAAATATCTAAAAACTTTCTCTTTATTATCTCGAACGTATCGGGATATTTTTTATAAGTGATCAGTAGTTTGTCGGAAATAGGAAGTTGACTCGATTGTAATTCAGAGAGAGAGGTATATTCGTAGTCTCTAAGGATTTTATCCAATGTTGAAGATGAGATATTAAACTTAAGTGGATTGAAAACCATTTTGTTAAATTCCTGTCGAACAGGGAAAACATCTTCTTCTTGATTGAAAAGCTCTATACAGCTTAAATAAGACGCTAGTTTTGGTGTCTTTGAATGTTTAAACTCAATTACCTCTTGATTTCTTGCGATCAAAACCTCTTGATCTTTTAAAAGAGTTTCCCTAATTATACTAACCTTATTTTCGCCGTCATTACTATTGACTTCATCTTCTTCAATCTTGATGAGAGAACGAGCTTTTCTAACCTCAAATTCACCCAACCAATGATAACGAACATGATCATTGGTTAAAAATTCTACATCCCATTTTACTCCATTTATAGACTCACCGTTAGCGATTCTTTTTAAATTACTAATAGCCTTTAAAATCGAGGTTTTTCCTGCACCTGAGATACCAACTAATAAATTCAAATCTGGAAAAAATTTGCAAGAATCTATACTTAATCCAGAGGATAAATCTTGATAGGATAATCTCAAAAGTTTCATAATAATTCCCCACTGCTAAAACTAAAAAGGGTGAGTTAATTCTCACCCCAAGATTTTACTGAGGATCGAGTTTTAGGACTGCCATAAATGCTTCCTGGGGGACATCAACAGTTCCGATCGCTTTCATCCGTTTCTTCCCTTTTGCTTGCTTGTCTAACAGCTTTTTCTTGCGGCTAATATCACCACCATAACACTTAGCTAAGACATCCTTTCTTAAAGCAGGAATATGTTCACTAGCGATAATTTTAGAACCAATAGCGGCCTGAATGGGAACCTTAAATTGATGCCGGGGAATCAATTCTTTTAACTTTTCGGTTAACGCACGACCAACATAATAAGCTTTATCCCGGTGAACGATCATCGCTAAAGCATCAACGGGATCACCATTGACCATAATATCTAATTTAACTAGCTCATTTTCCCGATAGCCAATTAATTGATATTCCATACTAGCGTAACCGCGCGATCGAGATTTTAATTGATCAAAAAAGTCCGTTACCACTTCTGCTAAAGGTAACTCATAAATCAAAGCGGTGCGAGTTTTAGTAAAATAACGCATATCCTTGAAAACTCCCCGACGACTTTGACATAATTCCATCAAAGCACCTACATAGGTTTCCGGAGTAATCATTTCCACTTGGATATAAGGTTCCTCAATTTTTTCCCGTTTTTGTGGGGAAGGTAACAAACTGGGATTATCCACTTCGACAATTTCCCCATCGGTGGTAGTGACCTGATAAACTACCGAGGGAGCAGTGGTAATTAAATCTAAGTTATATTCCCTTTCTAGTCTTTCCTGGACGATTTCCATGTGTAGCAGTCCCAAGAAACCGCAACGGAAACCAAAACCCATGGCGCTAGAAGTTTCCGGTTCGTAGGATAGAGCTGCATCGTTTAATTTTAACTTTTCCAGCGCATCTTTGAGATCGGCATACTGATCGGCATCGGTGGGGAATAATCCGCAGAAAACCATCGGTTTTGCCTCCGTATAACCGGGTAAAGGCTCTTGTGCTGGTTTAGCGGTTAGAGTAATCGTATCACCCACCCGGGCATCAGCAACAGTTTTAATTGCGGCTGCCAGATAACCCACTTCTCCCGCGTGAAGTTCATTTACCTGTACCTGTTGCGGTGATAAAATTCCCAATTCATCGATCACAAATTCTTTACCGGAAGCCATAAAACGAATTTTATCGCCCTTTTTCACCCGACCATCCATGACGCGGAAATAGACAATTACCCCTCGATAAGCGTCGTAATAACTATCAAAAATTAAAGCTCGGAAGGGTTCTTCGAGGGTATCTTGGGGAGGGGGAACTAATTGGACGATCGACTCTAGAATATCATTAATACCGATCCCAGCCTTAGCCGAGGCCCGAATCGCCTCACTACAGTCTAAACCCACCACTTCCTCGATTTCCGCCGCGACCCGTTCCGGTTCGGCACTGGGTAGGTCGATTTTATTTAAAACTGGGATAATTTCGAGGTTATTTTCCAGTGCTAGGTAAACATTGGCTAAAGTTTGCGCCTCTACTCCTTGGGACGCATCCACAACTAATAAAGCTCCCTCGCACGCCGCTAAAGACCGAGAAACCTCGTAGGAAAAATCCACATGGCCGGGGGTATCAATCAGATTAAGAACGTATTTTTGACCATCCTTAGCGGTATAATCCATGCGTGCCGCCTGTAACTTGATGGTGATACCTCGTTCCCGTTCCAAGTCCATATTATCGAGAAATTGTTCTTTCATCTCCCGTTGGGCTACGGTTCCCGTAATTTGCAGGAGGCGATCGGCGAGAGTTGATTTACCATGATCGATATGAGCGATGATGGAAAAATTGCGAATGCGAGAAACGGGAACGTCAGTCATCGTGGTTCACTGTTGGCAAAAGTCAGGGGTTTATAAAATTTTAGATTCCTTAATTCATTGTAGAGGTAAAGTCTCTAAGGCTGGAGCAAAAGCGAAAAGTAAAAGGTAAAAAAAGCTAAACTGCAAGTATAGTCAGGGTTTTGACCTTAGCTTCCCCTCTCGGCATCCACAGGAAACTATGGTAGGCTTGATTATGCTGACAAAATCAGGCAAAGGGCAATGGCTAAGGAAAGGCTCTATGATTTGTTCAAATCGGATTACTATAGATAGGGCTGGCTGAATAAATCTAAAAACCTTGTTGGATAAGGCTTTTAGACTTTTTTCCCTCAAAAAGTGCCTATGGAGTGATCGGCGGCAAAATCCCTGGACTTTTTCCCTGAAAATTAGGTAACTGACTACTTCAAAATCGGTAAAACCCCACACCCTACACCCTACACCCTACACCCTGCCACCACGAAAAACTTTTTTCAGCAGCTCCTAGATAAACTCTTGGATAAGAATCCTCGACTGACGGGTAGAATGATAGATAGCAATCATTAATAGAGCTTATGAACGACAATGCTACACCGACTCAGCGCACGGCGGAGAAAGTTGAAATCGCTATTCACCTTGACTCGGAAGTTTTAGAACAGATTAA
>NZ_JASJFF010000908.1:0-2728 GCF_030065435.1 Microcystis sp. M53603_WE2 | reverse complement strand
TGGGGTTGTCTCTTTCATCGCTGATCTTTCAACGTAAAGTGCTTATTCTATAACAATTATACTCTATTATACTCTTGTTGATCGTTTAAGTCCCACTAATAATCCTCCTAAATATTGTCTGAACCCGTTTTTTTGCGCTTCGCTCTTGAAGCAGTTGTCAAAACGTCCACACCATCGGTGAAAGCAGGGAGGCATCGCGACTGGGGTTGTCTCTTTCATCGCTGCTCTCTCAACGTCAAGTGCTTACTCTATAACGATTATACTCTATTATACTCTTGTTGATCGTTTAAGTCCCACTAGGATAAATTGATCTCTAATAACCCCGGTGGTGGCGCAATCTCGATGCGTGCCGCTTTCAGATCCACCAGTGGAACAATTTCTTTGACGAAGGGGACCAAGGCCCTGGCCTCTGAGTCGGAGGATGGACTTTTTTTCTTGACGGAGGCTAGATTTGCTTCTAGTTGCACTGCTAAAATGTCATTACCCGCCCACAAAATATCTACTACAACCCCGATTTTTTCTCCTGTCAGGTGATGATAAACCTCTAAGTTTACTAGCTCACTAACATGATATTCATCCGCTTTTAGGCGAGGTTTTTCTAGTTTATTCGCCCATAATTTATATCCGCGCAAAGCTTCGGCTTGTTCCCGATTTTCAACCCCCTCTAACTTGATAACATAAACATTTTTGCCCGGTAGCTCACGTCCCCTGAGCAGAGTAATTTCTCGGATTTCTCCCCCCTGGGGTCCTTGTATTCCCCTCATCCCTCGCTTCTGAAAACGTTCGGGAAAATCTGATACCGATAAAACTCGCAATTCTCCCTCCAGTCCCTGGGGTGCTACTATTGTCCCAATTTCTAGCCAATTTTCTTCCATTGTCTCGATATTTTTTGCTATAGCTTTCCCTAGTATATAGCCTTTTTTGTCTCGCTCCTAGATTTTAAAAGTCTTGGTAAGCTAAAATTTTTAGTTGACCTCTACTCCTGACCATTTTTTGACTTTTTACTGGTGACTTTTGACTAAATTATGACTATTTGGCAAGCGGATTTTTATAAATCTTCATCTTCTTCACCTCTTGAGACAGTCTGGCAATTGTTAATTTCCGATTCTCTTGGTCATCTTATCTATGAAAATTCCTGTCCCCAATCCCAAGCTAATAGCGACTGGTTAACCCAACAGTTACAGCAAGCTTGTCAAGTCTCCCCTCCGGAAATTATCCAAGTTTTTCGCCCCCAATGCGCCAATTTATTTCTCCTCGCTGGTCAGAATTTACAGATCAAAATTGAGTTAACCCGTCACGTTAACGCTCTGAAAAAACAGCTAGAATTGCGGCAAATCCCCATAAATATCGACTCTCCTCCACCGCAACCCCTACCAGACCAATTTTTAGGTCAAGAGTGGCGTTTTGCTCGCTTTCCCGCCGTTGATTTAGTTAACTTTTTTGGCGATCGCAGAATACCGATTCTTTCCCTACCAGAAGCCTTTTCTCCTTTAAAATTAGGTTTAGCCTCCACTCTCATGATCCCCGGCGTGGTTATTACCGGTGGTAAAAAATCTCTTGCCATCGCTCGTTGGTTAGAGGAAATTAACCCGGTATTTATCGATCATATTCCCACAGAAAGGGGGCGATCGGGCGGTTTAGTCTTGGAATCGGGTCTAAATGAACGTTGGATTTTTCTGACCTACGAAGATGAAGAAGTGGCCCTGGCAGCCAATGTTTATCAAGCAACCAAACAGGAAAGCCAAGGTTTGCACTTTCTCCTGATACAACCGGATGATTCTGGTCGCACTTTTACCGGCTTTTGGCTACTGAAACAAGTTTAACCCCCAAGCTGTCCCCAAGAGGCAAAGAATACCCGCTAAACCCGCTAAAGGTTGGTTATAGATACCTTTGACCCAAACTAACCCAGAATCGCTGTAAGACATCAATTCGGCACTGTCTAGCAAAGCTAATCCCCACACCCAACCGCTATGAAGTCCCCAAGCTAATCCTAAACTACCATGATCGATCGCCCGCGCCCAGACCAGAACCATCCCCATCAGAAATAAACCGGGTAGTTGCGGCAGCGTTTGCTGACGGTCCCAAAGCAGGTGCAGCAGGGCAAAAATTAGGCTAGAAATGGCTCCCGCCACCCAAAAACCGTATTCTTGGCTTAATTGGCTCAAAAAGATGCCCCGAAAGATTAATTCCTCGGTAATACCCACCCAGAGAGCCACTATCAACAGGGGTAAACTCAAGGAAAAAGCGCGAGTGAGGTTTTTGGGCTGCCAATGTACCCATGTCAAAATCCCCTCTAGGAAAAAAATTATCCCTAATCCCACCACTGCCAGGATTAATCCTTTAGTTAGGGAGATAAATAGGGAAAATGACCAAATTAATCCGTAATTATGGAGGCTGCTCCCCTCTATCTTCAATAATCCCCAGATAACTAAGGGAGCCAAGGCGTAAAGAGAGGCCACTAGGGGCAATTTCTGGTCAGGTTTTGTCCCTTGCAGCGGTTGCCATCCCAAACGACTCCCTAAACCAATGGCAATCGGCAGCCAGAGAATTAACCAGGCTAACAGGAAAATAATAATTTTTATTAAGGCGGCAATCTCCATTGTCAATTAGGTGTTACGGAAGTGGGGTGTGGGGTGTGGGGTGTGGGGGGTGGGGAGATGGGGTGGGGGGGGGTGGGGTGTGGGGTGTGGGGGGTGGGGGGGGGGGGGCGGGGGGGGGGGGGGGGGGG
>NZ_JASJFF010000859.1:0-3260 GCF_030065435.1 Microcystis sp. M53603_WE2 | reverse complement strand
GGCTACAGAAACAAGAGTGCAGGTTTCTATTTTAGGCTATTTATTCTCTGACTTGAAAGAGGGTGTAGGGTGTGGCCCCCCCAACCCCCCCGACATCGGGGGGGTGGGGTGTAGGGTGTGGGGTGTGGGGTGTGGGGTGTGGGGTCTAGGGAAAGAAACCTCTTTCATCTTCCCACTTCCCACTCCCCAGAATTGGACATAAAGCATACTCAGCCATACAAGCAAAGAAAAACGAAACTTTTGCTTTGAGGATATCTCCTGACTGGTAGGATAAAAATGAACCATACTAGGCAGTTTAACCTCCACGCCGCCGAGGCCACACCTTTAATCATCAAAGGAAAAGTATTTATATGTCTAAAAATCAAGTGTTCGACTTTTTCGCCTTAGCCGCTAAAAACGAAGAATTGGGTCAAAAAATGCGCTCAACCCAAGATCCTCAGCAATTACTAGAGATAGCTCGCTCGCAAGGCTTCGATTTCTCCCTTCCTGAATTAGAAGCGGCACTCAAATCCTTGCACGAGAGTCCCGACTTTTTCCAAAAGTTAGCTCATGCAGTGTTAGAAGTTTTCAGTCCTAACCACGATAATTATCCCTCGATCGGTGTCCAACCCTACGAAGGTGAGATCGATCGCTAGAATCAGTGATCAGTGATCAGATGTGAGTTTTCAGTTCACTGATTACTGTTCACTGTTTACTGATCACTGAAAAAGGCTCCCCTTCTCCCCACTCCCCCACCCCAGCCGTATATAGTATAAAAAAATTATAAAAAAGCCGAAATCAGGGAAAATAGGCTTTTATCTGCCAATAAATCCAGCAGAGACAAGCAAGCCGCCAAGAGAAAACTTAAAGCGGAAATCGGCTCATAGCAAAGGTTTTAGCGGTAAATCTCCTGAGAATTGCTGAGGCTGATGGGCGAAGTCAAGGAATGATTAACTTTCGTTAACCTGAAGATGAGAAATAATCATAATGTTTTATATTGTCAAAGGTGTCATAGTTTCCTATGCTTTTTTTAGGTTGATAATTTTGCCTGACTCGTCAAATTTTTACCAACCGGCCCTAGAAAATAAAATTAGTGGATGAAAACGGTCACGATCGAGATAAAATTCAGGATGGTCTTACCCACCTTGCCACGATCCCGACTGCCACCAGAGCTAGAGCAGGAAAAGTAACAAGGAAAGAATTTGACTGAAACAAAATTGATAACGCTAACAAAATTAATAGTTTAGTTTGGCTTGACAAGCGAGGAACAAAAAAATGCCAATTGCAGTAGGAATGATTGAAACCCTAGGATTTCCCGCCGTTGTGGAAGCGGCCGATGCCATGGTCAAAGCCGCCAGGGTGACTCTAGTGGGTTACGAAAAGATCGGTAGTGGTCGCGTCACTGTCATCGTCCGGGGAGACGTTTCAGAAGTGCAAGCTTCTGTGGCTGCCGGAGTGGAAAACGCCAACCGGGTTAACGGAGGACAAGTGCTATCTACCCATATCATCGCTCGTCCCCACGAAAACCTCGAATACGTGCTGCCCATTCGCTACACCGAAGAAGTAGAGCAATTCCGCAGCTATTAAACACCGTTGATCGGGGTCAGCATCTATAGAGTCGAAGAAAGCCAACCATTAGGAGACAAAAATATTATGTCAATTGCAGTGGGCATGGTGGAAACCTTGGGTTTCCCGGCCGTCGTCGAGGCGGCTGATGCCATGGTGAAAGCCGCCCGCGTAACCCTAGTAGGTTACGAAAAAATTGGTAGTGGTCGCGTCACCGTCATCGTCCGGGGGGACGTTTCGGAAGTACAGGCCTCCGTATCGGCGGGGACAGAAGCGGCATCTAATCGTGTTAAGGGTGGTCAAGTCCTCTCGACCCACATCATCGCCCGTCCCCACGAAAACCTCGAATACGTTCTTCCCATCCGTTATACAGAAGCCGTGGAACAGTTTCGTGAAAGTGTTAACCCGCAACCTTTAAGACGAATCTAGAGCGCAACTAACTTTTAGTGTAAACAAATTCCATGCAAATTGCCAAAGTTTGCGGCACCGTCGTTAGCTCCCTGAAACCGCGCAGTATGACGGGAGTGAAACTTCTGCTTTTGCAATTCATCGACGCACAGGGGCAACTTTTGCCTAAATACGAAGTAGCGGGTGATATTGTCGGAGCGGGGATTAATGAATGGGTGCTAGTGTCCCGGGGAGGAGCCGCCCGTATCGAAGACGGACAGAACAATCGCCCCCTTGACGCGATGGTGGTGGGGATTATTGACACTATAACCGTAGAAAATCGCACCCTCTACAGCAAGAGGGACGAATTTCGTCAATCCGGTTAAACATCGATAGAACCCAAACACAGTTAAGTAACAACCAGCCAGCCAAATTCAGTATGGAGGAAGACTAACTATGGTCGTCCGCACAACGGCGGCTAGTCCGAAAAAGCGGACCAAATCCCCAGAGGAAACGCACATAGACGAGAGTGCCAAAGTCCACACCTTCTCTAACCTCAGTGGCGCTATCGAGATCGGGGCGCGAGTGGTGATCGCTCCGGGGACTTCCATCCGCGCCGATGAAGGAACCCCCTTTCACATTGGCGACGACAGCAAAATTCAGGACGGAGCAATCATCCACGGTTTAGAAAAAAGCCGTGTGGTGGGAGATGACGGCCGAGAATATTCGGTGTGGATCGGCCGGGGCAGCTGTATCACCCACATGGCACTCATTCACGGGCCCGCCTATGTGGGCGATCGCTGTTTTATCGGTTTTCGCTCCACCGTCTTTAATGCCCGCATCGGGGCCGATTGCATCGTCATGATGCACGCCCTCGTTCAAGACGTGGAAATCCCCGCCGGTAAATTCGTGCCATCCGGTTCCGTGATCACCAGCCAACAGCAGGCTGATCGCTTACCCGATGTCACAGAAATCGATCGAGCCTTCACCCGTCACATTGTCGATATCGACCTCGCCCCCAGCGTCCCGGTCAAAGCCCACAGCCCAGCGACTCCTCCACCGGCAGCCGCTATAAACATCGCTAATGAGACGCTATATAGAAATTCGGTGACACCTATGAGTTTAAATACAAACATTCGAGCGCAGGTTCGCTCCCTCCTCTCCCAAGGCTACAAGATCGGCATCGAATACGCTGACAAACGCCGCTTTAAAACCAGTTCTTGGTTAAGTGCCGGCTTTATCGACGGCGGCCGCGAAGAACAGGTATCCCAATCCCTAGAAGCCTCCCTGAGAGACCTGCAAGGCGAATACGTCCGCCTGATCGGAGT
>NZ_JASJFF010000608.1:0-1563 GCF_030065435.1 Microcystis sp. M53603_WE2 | reverse complement strand
AGCTCAGCATCCCTATAAAACTCAAATCTTGGACTTCCATTCCTGCAAAACCCAATGGGCAACTCGTTCACTCTATTTTGAGGGACAGAAGCGAAATCAATTCTGTATCCTACACTACCGTTTGAATTTGGAATTGCTGATTCAGCAAGCTCTAATTAAAGATTTTCTTAAGATTTCTGGCCATAGCCGCTCCCCGCTCCCATGCAGTCTCAACCAGAGTTTTAGGCTTAACCGAGCCGTATTACCCCGCACCCCAGGGGAACTGTAGCCAATTTTGTCGGCAAGGTGCGAACTAACCCCCGTTCCCCGTTCCCCGGCCAAACCCTAGAAATCATCGGGAATAATCCATTGGGTCGGTTGCGTCAGTTTTTTTAGTCTAGCGGCTTCTGCCATTTCTAGCATCTTTTCCAAAGAAGTTTCGGCAATGAATTTGGCTGCTTCAGCGGCATGAGCTTGATTGGGGCATTTATCGCCTAAAATACAACCATTTAGGCAATCTACAGCACAATTTACCTGTTTTTCCATAAAAATTCTCTTTTTCTGACTAGATTTGGCCTTTATATTTTAACCCAACTTTTTTTAAGTACCTAAGCAAAATTAATTAGGGCTGGCTGAATAATGGTAAAACCCTTTTAAAATAAGGCTTTTGACCTGTTAAAATCCGATGTTAGTGCAAGAATATAGGATTGGGACATTCAAAAACTTTGCATTATTCTTCTTGTAGTACATAGACTGGTATAAAAAAAAGAAGGGCAACAAAGCCTGAAACGACCGGCCACTGACTCCTAACCCCACCAACAAACTTTTTCAGCAAACCCTAATTACCATCGAAAATGAGGTAATTGACCACCTGAAAATCGGTAAAACCCGACACCCCACACCCCACACCCCACACCCTACCCCTAGGAAAAACTTTTTGCCGCAAACCCTAGGTAAGTAATTATGCCAGTTAAGAAAGCGGCACGCTTAACCTTTCCCTAACCCATAAATTGTTATATATTTCAATTGTGTGAGGAGTGAGAAGAAAGCAAAGTCCTTGGGGTCGAAACACGGCAAGACTCCCGAGGGCTTTTCCATGTCTAGGGAACAGTTGTCAGTCATGAACCAGCCTCAAGAGCGAGAACCTTTTGCCAGTTTAGTTTTATATCATCTCTTTAAATGGTCGATCGTTAGCCCAACCCTACACGGCTATTTTCGCGGTCGCGTTTACGGAGTGGAAAATGTCCCCCAGCGTCATCCTCTGATTATCGTCTGCAATCACGCCAGTTACTTCGATCCACCCCTATTGTCCTGTGCCGTACGTCGCCCCGTAGCTTATATGGCTAAAGAAGAATTATTTACTGTCCCGATTTTAAAACAGGCGATCGCTATTTATGGGGCCTATCCCGTTAAACGCGGCAGTGGTGATCGCGGGGCAATTCGGGCGGCGATGGGAGCATTAGCGGCGGGCTGGGCAGTGGGAGTGTTTCTGGAGGGAACGCGCACCGAGGACGGATTGATCCATCAACCAAAGCTAGGTGCGGCGATGATTGCCGCTAAAGCGGGAGTTCCCCTGTTACCCGT
>NZ_JASJFF010001231.1:0-6315 GCF_030065435.1 Microcystis sp. M53603_WE2 | reverse complement strand
AGTGGATCAGCGTCGGGAATACAACGCTATCCAAGAATGCCAAAAATTGGGCATTCCCATCATCTCCCTCTTGGATACTAACTGCGATCCTGACTTGGTAGATGTGCCGATTCCCGCCAACGATGACGCAATTCGCTCAGTTAAACTGATTTTAGGCAAAATTAGCGATGCGATCATCGAAGGTCGTCGGGGTGGTCAAGCAGCGGTGGAAGAATACGAGGAAGACTACGAGGATGAAACCGAGTACGAGGAAGAAGGTGATTATTCCCAATACGCCGCCGAATTTGCCAGTGGAGACGACGATAACTAGGGAAAATTAGCTATTGATCGCCAATAGGTTCGGGGGGAAACTTTCCGGACCTATCGATCAGTAAAACCTGCCCCTCTCGTGGCATGATCAACTATAAGCAGTAGGTTAGGAATTTTATGGCGGAAATTACAGCACAACAGGTTAAAGAACTTAGGGAAAAGACCGGCGCCGGCATGATGGATTGCAAGAGGGCGCTGACGGAAAACGCGGGGGATATAACCAAAGCGATCGAATGGTTGCGTCAAAAAGGGATTACTTCCGCCGAGAAAAAAGCTAGTCGGGTAGCGGCAGAAGGGATGATCGGCAGTTACATCCACACCGGCAGTCGCATCGGTGTTTTAGTGGAAGTGAACTGCGAAACCGATTTTGTTGCCCGTCGCGAGGAGTTCAAAAAATTGGTTAATGACGTGGCGATGCAGATTGCCGCTTGTCCTAACGTCGAATATGTGAAAGTGGCCGATATTCCCGCCGAAATCTCCGCCAAAGAAAAAGAAATTGAGATGGGACGGGACGATTTAGCCAATAAACCCGATAATATCAAAGAAAAAATCGTGGCCGGCCGCATTGAAAAACGTTTGAAAGAACTTTCTCTGCTCGATCAACCCTTTATCCGCGATCAGAACATCAGTATTGACGAATTGCTCAAACAAGCGATCGCCGCTTTGGGAGAGAATATTCAGGTGCGTCGTTTCCAACGCTTTGTACTAGGTGAAGGGATCGAGAAAGAAGAAACGGATTTCGCCGCCGAAGTAGCCGCCCAAATGGGACAAAAAGCCCCGGAACCCGTAGCAGCAGCCCCGCAAGTGGAGGAAAAAGCTCCGGAACCGGCAGCGAAGGATAATCCGCCCGCTAAAGGCAAAAAGAAAAAGTAAGTTAAATGAAGATCAATCTGGTGGGGTGCGAGTTTCGTACCCTTTTTGTCTTCAGGGGGGTGGGGGTACTTGATCAGTTATCAGTAATCAGTCAAAAGAAAAAAGAAATTGGCAACCAAAGCAAATTCCTTGACTGGATTCCTTGGGAACAAAAGCCCATTCTTTAGCTACTTATTAAAAACTTTGTAAATAAGATTATCTTATTTGCACTCGTGGTCCCTAGAGGTTGTCGAACGGAAAAAATGCAGATTCAGGAAAAAATCACCGAAATAGCCGCTAAAACAGCGAAAGCGATCGAACTTTCTCAAAATTATTTACTTTCTACCCAATACTCTGACGGTTACTGGTGGGCAGAATTAGAATCTAATGTCACCATCACCTCAGAAGCAATTTTACTGCACAAAATCTGGAAAACTGACAAAAAACGCCCCCTAGACAAAGCAGCCACCTATCTGCGTCAGCAACAGTGTCCTAACGGCGCTTGGGAGTTATTTTATGGTGATGGTGGCGATCTTAGCACCACTGTGGAAGCCTACATGGGGCTGCGACTATTGGGAATTCCCGCTAATGATCCTGCTTTAGAAAAAGCTAGAGAATTTATCTTAGCTAAAGGTGGCATCAGCAAAACCCGCATTTTCACCAAAATGCACCTCGCTTTGATTGGTTGTTACGATTGGCAGGGGGTTCCCTCTATCCCCGCTTGGATTATGCTACTGCCGGAAAATTTCCCTTTTACTATCTATGAAATGTCCAGTTGGGCGCGGGGAAGTACGGTTCCTTTATTAATTGTTTTCGACAAAAAACCCGTGTATAAAATGGGTTTTAATCTCGATGAACTCTATACAGAAGGGGTGAATAATGTCAAGTATGAGTTACCAAAAAATAACGATTGGGCGGATGTTTTCCTCTGGTTAGATGGGCTGTTTAAATGGGCAGAAAAAACTGATTTAGTTCCCTTCCGTCAAGAAAGTCTGAAAGCGGCGGAAAAATGGGTAATTGAACGACAGGAAGACACGGGCGATTGGGGAGGAATTATCCCGGCGATGTTAAATTCTCTGTTAGCTTTAAAAGCCCTAGGTTATGATGTTTACGATCCGATTGTTGCCCGGGGTTTAAAAGCGGTGGATAATTTTGCCATTGAGACAGATAATACCTATTGTGTACAGCCCTGTGTGTCGCCGGTTTGGGATACGGCTTGGGTAATTCGATCGCTAATTGAATCCGGTCTAAATCCCGCTCATCCAGCTATGATTAAAGCGGGACAATGGTTAATCGATCAACAAATTCTTGATTATGGCGATTGGGCGATTAAAAATAAAATCGGAACCCCCGGGGGTTGGGCTTTTGAATTTGATAATCGCTGGTATCCCGATTTAGACGATTCGGCAGTGGTGGTGATGGCTTTAGAGTTAATTAAAATGCCCGATGAAAATATTAAAAAAAGCGTGATGAAACGGGCAGTTAATTGGATGGCTACTATGCAGTGTAAAGCTGGTGGTTGGGGAGCTTTTGACATCGATAACGATCAAAACTGGCTTAATTCTTTGCCCTATGCCGATCTAAAAGCAATGATCGATCCTAATACGGCTGATGTTACTGCCAGAGTTCTAGAAATGTTAGGTACTTGTGATGTTAAAATGGAGGAAAATCGAGTTAAAAAAGCTTTGGATTATCTGGAAAAAGAACAGGAAGCTGATGGTAGTTGGTTTGGTCGTTGGGGTGTAAATTATATTTATGGAACCAGTGGGGCATTATCTGCTTTGGCTTTTCTGGAACCGAATAAATATCGCCAGCAATTGCAAAAAGGAGCCAATTGGTTAAGCAGTTGTCAAAATGTTGATGGTGGTTGGGGTGAAACCTGTTTTAGTTACAATAACCCTAAATTTAAAGGACAGGGAAATAGTACCGCTTCCCAAACTGCTTGGGCATTAATCGGTTTATTAGCCGTCGGGAAAGTCACCGGTAATTATCAGCGAGAAGTAATCGAAAAGGGCGTTAACTATCTTCTTGTTACCCAAAAAGAAAATGGTACATGGGATGAAGATTACTTCACTGGTACAGGTTTTCCCTGTCATTTTTACCTGAAATATCATTTCTATCAGCAGTATTTTCCTTTACTGGCTTTGGGGCGTTATCGGGCTTTGATTTAGTCCGTTAACCTATGCGTTAAGACAGGAAATAAGCTTAACTGTCTAGCGCATTTTTTGTGACTAACTAGGAAAAAATAAATCAGGAGATATATTTAAAAAATTGGCTAATTTTTGAATGTAGACAGTAGTTAAATCTTGTTGCCCATCAAGAATATCATCCAGGGTTGACTTGCTTTCAAAAATAGATAGCAAATCTTGCTTTTGTAGGTTTCTTTCCTCTAATATGAATTTCAACAATTCAATTCCATAAATATCAGGTATTGGCTCTTGATTTTCCTCATACTCATAAATTAAAGCCCCTAAAACATTTAGATATTCCCTTTCTTCTGCCGTTAATTGGGGTTTGTCTAACAGGCGATTAATAACCTCCTGCATCATTTCTAAGTCTTCCTCATTGTGAATAGGACGAGGAGGGTATTGCTTTAATAATTCTAAGTATTTATCAGTGGCAAACATAAAGATAACTCTAATTTTATGGTTTAAATAGGGGTGACTGAAGGAGATACAAAATTTTTAGTTAATAATTTATAGTTTTCATAAGTGGGTGGGTGGAATTAAATATAAGATAAACGTAGGTTGGGTTGAAGCATGAAACCCAACGCCCGCATGGGTTACGCTACCGCTAACCCATCCTACAAATAATTTTTCCTCCCTACTTATTTGGAGATTCAGAGATTTAGATCAATATTTATTGAACCACGAATCTTTTTTCCATTGGTTTTTATTATATTCAGCATGGGTTAGTATTTTTCTAATGAAAACCCTTCTATGTTGAAAATCAACATAAGTTATTAGTCGATAGTTGTTGCCGCAAATGTTGAATACTATAAAATTACCCACTAAGTCAGCCGAAGAAAAATCCTGACGAATATCTTGGAAACTTTGCCATTTTGCTTGACTAACTTGCTTGTACCAATAACGTAGACCAGCCTGAGCCTCTGGATGAGTTTCCCAAAAAATTCTTAAGGTGGCTCTTGAAATAATATGCATAATTTTTTATTAATCTTTTAAGTTTTATTTTCATGACCAATAATCCCCTTGTGTGTTTTGCTTACTTGCTTGCTAGTATAGCAAACAAGCAAGCCTCTAGTCAAGTATTTTAATTTCTCTGATAAACCGCATCCACAGGGAAACCCGTAGTTTTGCTTTTTCGGCTACGATCCTTGCATAGCAATACTTTTAAGGCTTAATGGCTTGCCCGTGAAATTCCAGTTATCTAGCTGGTTGCGGTTTAGTAATATTTATTAATTAGCAGAATTTGTAATTAACTAGCTAAGTCTCTTGATAGCCGACTCAAGGCTAAAAAATTTATTTAGTAGTAATTACACTTATGCTCGATCGACTATTGCCTTTAGATACCTCACACCTTAATAATTAAGTATAGAATAGCCAAGTCTCCAAACTACCGCTTAACCAAAACTTCTATTATCCTGATGAGAAACCTCTATTTTCTTTTGCCCGGTACTACTTCTCCTTTTGGTGGGGGTGGACTGTGGGCAGAAATGAAAACCGTCAATTTGGCTAGTCAAATTTGTAGCGCCCAGATTGTGACTTATCGTCAAAAAGAGTTAAATTATCCTTTTTTAGAGGATATACTCGCCAAAATAAGCTCGGATGACAGTATTTTTGTGGTTAGCTGGGGTTTTGATCTTCCTAAACTGGTGCAAAGATTGCGATCGCATAATATCATTTATCATGCCCATAGTACAGGTTACGGCTTCCGTTTACCCTCCCAAATACCAATTATCACCGTTAGCCGTAATACTATGGGGTATTGGGGAGAAAAGGCTCCTAATGCTTTGATTTACTATCTTCCTAATCAAATTGGCTCAGAATTTCTCAATTTAGGCTTAGAAAGAGATATCGATGTCCTAGTACAGGGGCGCAAATCCTCAAAGTATCTTCTCAATCGTCTAGTTCCCGCCCTCCGTCCCCACTGTCGCGTTAAGGTTTTAGATAGCTATGTGGAGGATTTAGTGGGATTATTCAATCGCAGTCGGGTTTATCTCTACGATTCGGCTGAATATTGGGCTGTAAACGGTTTAACGGAGGGTTTTGGCTTACCGCCCCTGGAAGCTTTAGCCTGTGGTTGTACGGTATTTTCTAGTGTTAATAGCGCCCTAGCCGATTATCTCGATCCCGGTTTCAATTGTCAAAAAATCGGGGCTTATTCCAGTCAATACGATCTGGAACGTATTCTTAATTATGTCCGTAATTTTCCCGTTAATTCTTTACCGGCTAATTTTCTCGATGATTATAATCCCGAAAAATTACTACCACGTTTTGAAACAATTTTAAGAGAAATTAATGATTTCTTTGATATTAAAAAACATTATCCGGCTGATATAGAAGGTTTAGAACCCCTGCGACTTAAAAAATTATGGATACAGAGTTCTCTGGCTAAACTTAAGAAAAAACTGTTTAAGTAGTGGTGATATTTCCTTAATTAGGGTTTGCTGAAAAAGCTTTTCCTAGGGGCAGGGTGTGGGGTGTGGGGTGTGGGGTGTGGGGTTTTACCGATTTTCAGGTGGTCAATTACCTAATTTTCAGGGAAAAAGTCCAGGGATTTTCCCCCCAATCACTCCAAAGGTCGGCACTTTTTGAGGGAAAACAAGTCTAAAAGTCTTATCCAACAAGGTTTTTAGATTTATTCAGCAAACCTTAATTATTCGCCAATTCAAAAATCAAACGCACCACTCCTTAAGAGTTGACAGAGAAAGGCTGATCAGCTATTCAGTTATCAGTGATCAGTTATCAGTTATCAGTGAACAGGGATATCGGGAGAAAAAAGCTGATGGCTGACTCCCCAAAAGGAAAACTTTCTACTTCACCATTAAGATAACTGCTATATAGGGTTTGCTGAATAATGGTAAAACCCTTTTAAAATAAGGCTTTTGACCTGTTAAAATCCGATGTTCATGCTGCGAAAATCCGATTGGGACTCTCAAAAACCTTGCATTATCCCTCTCATAGTACATAAATT
>NZ_JASJFF010000331.1:0-2453 GCF_030065435.1 Microcystis sp. M53603_WE2 | reverse complement strand
TACAATCTTTTCAAGCTTTACAAACCTGTCTAGAAGGGGAGATATTGTCACTAAATGATGACAATTTCAGCCCAGAGGTGGCTAATCGTTGGCGCACGCTCCAGACGGAACTATATCGATCGTGGCGATTGCTGGAGACGGATTGGTTATTTTTGGCCTCGGCGCGGCAAGGACGGGAGAAACGTTTACAGATAATTAGCGAGCGAGTGGCGACTTTAAAGGGGTATTGTCGGGTTTTGTTAGGGTCAGTTGTCGATTAGTAATTAAATGCTCGATCGCCGTTTGTGTGGCATACTTGACCCTAAGTAGGTAGGCGTTAAAAATTATCAGATGCCCCCCTTATCAAGGGGGATCCCCCCGCCTATCGGCACCCCCCTTATCAAGGGGGGCAGGGGGGATCGGCACCCCCCTTATCAAGGGGGGCAGGGGGGATCAGAGGCAAAATCTATCTTCGATTTAATTATAACTACTTACTTAAGTCCTAACTTTTATCGTTACCGATCGCGTCATGTTGGAAATTAAAGACCTAAAAATTGCCTACCCGACAGAATTAAGTTCTCCCGCTTGGGCGATCGATGGGGTGTCTTTTAGTATAGGCAAAGGGGAAACTCTGGGATTAGTGGGTGAATCTGGTTGTGGAAAATCGACCATCGGTAAGGCTATTTTAAGGTTATTACCCAATCGCACTCACGTGGAAGGTGAGATTACCTTTGAAGGGCGATCGCTTTTATCTTTATCTAGCAAACAGTTAGAAAAGTTTCGCGGGGAAGCGGTGGGATTAGTCTTTCAAGATCCGATGACGCGACTGGATCCGCTGATGACTATTGGCGATCATTGTGTGGAAACTTTGCAAGCTCATCGGGGAAATTTAACCTATCGTCAAGCTAAAAGTCAAGCTTGTACTGTCCTAGAAAAAGTGAAAATTCCCGCTAATCGTTGGTCCCAATATCCTCACGAATTTAGCGGGGGAATGCGGCAAAGAGTGGCCATTGCTTTAGCTTTATTATTAAACCCTAAGTTAATTATTGCCGATGAACCCACCACCAGTTTAGATGTGACGGTTTCGGCGGAAATTCTGCGGGAATTAAAGCGTTTATGTAGCGAGGAACAGATGGGATTATTGTTAATTTCCCATGATTTAGCGATGGTGGGAGAATATTGCGATCGATTAGCGGTAATGAAGGGGGGCAAAATTGTCGAATCGGGATTGGTAAAAACAGTTTTTAAAGCGCCTCAACATCCCTACACTCGTTCTCTTTTGGCCGCCGCTTTACACCTACAGCTACGGGAGGAAAAATCAACGGCAATTCAAGGCAAGGAAACGGTGTTAAAGGTGGATAATTTAAAACAGTATTATACCCTAGAAGGTAACTTTTTAGATAGCTTTTTAAAGAAAGAAAAGAAATTTATTAAAGCGGTGGATGAAGTCAATTTTGAACTGTATCGAGGGGAAATATTCGGTTTAGTTGGGGAGTCGGGGTGTGGGAAAAGTACCCTATCGCGAACCCTATTACAGTTAATTAAACCCACCGGGGGAAAAGTGGAATTTTTAGGAGAAGATTTAACCCCTTTGTCGGCGGAAAAAATGCGTCCAAAACGGCGCTTAATGCAGATGATTTTTCAGGATCCCCTCGCTTGTCTCAATCCCTTAATGACGGTGGGAGAAAGTATCGCTGATCCGCTTTTTATCCATCAAAAAGTTAATCTAGAAACGGCTAAAAAACAGGTTTTAACAATGTTAGATCGAGTCGGTTTGACACCGGTAGAGGAATTTTATCGACGCTATCCTAGGGAGTTATCGGGGGGACAACAGCAAAGGGTAGCCATTGCTCGCGCTTTAATTACTCGTCCAGAATTAGTTATTTGTGATGAACCGGTTAGTATGCTCGATGCTAGTGTTCAGACACAGGTTTTAGAGTTAATGTTAGAGTTACAAAAGTTATTTAATCTCACTTATTTATTTATAACTCATGATCTTTGGTTAGCGAGATTCCTCTGCGATCGAATTGCGGTGATGACTGCGGGTAAAATTGTTGAAATGGGTGACACTGAACAGATTTTTAGCCATCCCCAACACCCCTACACCCAAAAATTAATCGCCGCCGCCCCGAGAATTTATCCTGACAGCAACTAAAATCGCTCTAGGGGCTTATAATTGTTATTGTCTAGATATGGTTAGGAAAGACAAAATGGCCAGACAACTTCAGATAACTCTCCCTGAAGATACCATGCAACTTCTCGATCGATGGTTGGCGAGTAGTGATTATCCTGAAAAAGAATATAATAATTTAATTAATGAAGCGATTAAATTATAAGTAGGGAGGCACAATTATTTGTAGGATGGGTTAGCGGTAGCGTAACCCATGCGGGCGTTGGGTTTCATGCTTCAACCCAACCTACGTTCATCTTATATTTAATTTCACCCACCCACTTATCAGTTATCAGTGATTCAG
>NZ_JASJFF010000136.1:0-2365 GCF_030065435.1 Microcystis sp. M53603_WE2 | reverse complement strand
GAAAAGTCTTTTTGTGAGTGGAAAGGTCTAGCGGGATATTACAATATCACCGTTGGCGATCAACAGGCAATTAACGCCGCTTGGTATTATCCGGACCCGACACCAGAGTTTCAAGCAATTAAGAATTATCTGGCTTTTTATCCCGCCAAAATGACCGCTTGTTATGCCGACGGGGAATTAGTACAACCGCAACCGGGCAACTTTTACGGGGGATGGATAACCTCCGATGTGGTTGGTCCATTTAAAGGCGTTCCCAATAGTTGGGGCTGGTAATCACGTTAAGTAAGTAGTCGTGCAAAATTAACTTCTTGGTTAGGAAAGGCAAAAGGTAGCTTTTTTCTCCCCACTTCATAATTCATAATTCATAATTCCCACTTCCCCTTAACTCCTAGTTTCTACTTTTTACGAGAAATTATGACCATATCCCAACCCGATCTAGAACCCACTTGGATGACGATTATTCGCCTCTTGCGCTGGGATAAACCCGCCGGTAGGTTAATTTTGATGATTCCCGCTTTATGGGCGGTATTTTTGGCGGCAGAGGGGGTGCCGCCACTACCCTTGATCGGGGTGATCGTTTTGGGAACTTTGGCCACTAGCGCCGCCGGCTGTGTGGTTAACGATCTTTGGGATCGGGATATCGATCCACAAGTCGATCGCACTCGTAACCGTCCTTTAGCGGCCAGAGCTTTATCGATCAAGGTTGGTTTGATTATCGCTCTAATTGCTTTCTTTTGTGCCGCAATTTTAGCTTTATATCTCAATTTCCTGAGTTTTTGCCTATGTGTGGCCGCCGTTCCCCTGATTATCTGCTATCCCCTCGCCAAGCGTTTTTTTCCTGTACCCCAATTGGTTCTTTCTCTCGCTTGGGGTTTTGCGGTTTTAATCTGTTGGAGTGCCGTCACCGGGTCGTTAAATAGCAATACATTTATATTATGGGGAGCGGTGATTTTTTGGACATTGGCATTTGATACTATTTATGCTCTGTCCGATCGAGAGGATGATCTCAAGGTTGGTATTAACTCTAGTGCCATATTTTTCGGCAAATACGCCCCGGAAGCCGTGGGGGTCTTTTTTGCCCTGACAGTGGGTTTATTGGCTTGGGAGGGGCAAAAAATGCAGTTATCAGCCTTTTTTTGGCTAGGGTTGGTTCTAGCTGCGATCGCTTGGTTGCGTCAATACCGGCTGTTACGTCAATCGGATTTACCTAAACCAGTTTATGGTCAAATGTTCGGTCAAAATGTTTGGGTCGGTTTTATTTTATTAGCGGCTATGATTGGGGGAAGTTTGTATTAAAACTCCCCCAAAAATGTCCCTAGAGTCAGTAACTAAGCTCTTCCTAATTTAAATTGCTTGTTGAGACGAGGCAAGGGGCAAGAGCCAAAAGGCAACCCCCCCAACCCTAGTAGGGTTGATTCATGAATCAACCCTACCTTGAATCAACCCTACCTTGAATCAACCCTACTAGCAGGGGGGGCGAGGGAAATTCGGCTAATCTAAGAATAAGCGGTTTAAATACGTCTTAGCTTATTTCCTATTCTGAATCTGATAATCCCATTACCGTAGCTGATGCGGGTTCACCAGTCATCAAAGCTACCCGTCTTTGAAAATTTTTCTCCACAGCAATGCAGGTATTTAATGGATCTAAAATACCCTTTCTGATTTCCCTTTCCCAAGAATAATTTCTTTCTCGGTGTTTAAATCTTGATAATTGCTGGGTGAAAACAGTAACCACTTGATAAATGATTTTTAAATCGTAAAGAGAGTCAATTTGAGAAATTTTAACCGCTAAAGCCCGAAATTGACGGGATATTTCTTGGGCTTGCTCTTGACTACAGCCATGGTCATGATGATAATAATTAACTACTTCTGCCATGTACTGAGCGTGTTTAGCGGCATTTTGAATACTAAGTAGGTGGGTGGAATTAAATATAAGATGAACGTAGGTTGGGTTGAAGCATGAAACCCAACGCCCCGATGGGTTACGCTACCGCTAACCCATCCTACAAATGATTGTGCCTCCCTACTTATGTTGAGCATTTTCCACAGGGGCAAGAAATCGATCTAATAATAGCTGTTGAGCGTAGGCATCGCGAAGGGAAGAATTAGAGATTATTTGCAATTCGGTCATTCTTTCTTCATGTTTACGGCGATTTTCGGCATAAATCTCCGTCAGAATAGTATCTAACAGCTTGGGAATCGGATAAAAGACATCAATCATAGGAAAATTGGCTCTTCGGGAATTGTTATGCAAATAATTAACTTAAAATAAAATTCGATGAGAGCAACTACGCTCAAAAGTAGCTGAAATTCATACAGGAAAGGACTTAAGGCACAAATAGGTTAATACCAAAAGATAGACAAT
>NZ_JASJFF010000292.1:0-2392 GCF_030065435.1 Microcystis sp. M53603_WE2 | reverse complement strand
GGTATTGTCAGCAAGAGATTCGAGTCTATCTAGTCTATTTTCTTCCGAGTTACTCATATTCAGTTACCAGTTATCAGTTATCAGTTATCAGGTAAGTAGGTAGGCGTTAAAAATTATCAGACACCCCCCTTATCAAGGGTAGGGTTGATTCATGAATCAACCCTACCTTGAATCAACCCTAGGGGGTAGGGGGGATCGAACCTCAAATCCATTTTTAATTTAATTATAACCAGCTACTTAGATTTTTATCAAGGTGAAGAATTGTAATTTTTTTTCTCAGAAAAAATCAATTATTGAAAATGTTCTCAATAGTAGTTTCTACAATGAAGGTTTTTCGTCAAAACATCTTGGGGAATGTAAAAATATATAAAAGTATATGAAGATGTGTGGAATGTCGGCCTATAACTAAAGATAAATTCGACAGGACGGACGCTCTCAGATGTATTAGGAATAGCAAGAATATGCACATCTCCCGATCTTTACGGATAAGGAAAAAGTTCAGGTGATTACTCGGTAATTTCCCCGCATTGGTCTTTTCAAGAAATCTAATCTATTCCTTTGGATAGTGGCACGGTCAAAATCGATAAGATTACAATTTCTTTTGTTAAGCACTTTAGCGATCGCTGGATATTTCTGCGATTCATTGTCGGCTAATCGTTAAATTTTATGAAAACAGCCTCATTCGTTGAGATTATCGGAGATAGAGTAGGGATAGGTGAATAAGAGGTAAATAATTAGAGCCTTTTGGCACGGTTTATCGAAGAAAATTCTATAGATAAAAAAGCACTGGGTCTGCTTTTCCCGACTATTACCGGAAGATCGGTTTGGCGGGTACGGCGGTGGCGTGTTTTTGAATTTAAAGTGCGATCGCTGTCCTCAAAGAGCAGTATGTGGTGGGGACGGTGACGGCTAAGATTATTCAACCGAAGCCTTTTCAGTCTTAATTCGCTTAAAGAGGTTTTCAAGTAATGAAACTAAGAAACACAAGCCAAACTTTGTCTAGAAGATATGAAACTTATACACCTGAATCTAACTCTTCTGCGCGGACTGCTTCTATACATAAGGAACATATCTCAAGAAGTAATGACGTTTCAAAAGACGACAACAAAGACTCCATTGCTGTTCTTATAGGTCAAGCAAAAGGTGGTGTTTTAGGTAAATTAACTTATGAGGCACTTAGTCTCCCTATCAAGACCTCACAGCAAGAATTGGCTCAAAACTTTGTTGCTTGGGGGTGCGCTCCCGATAATGCCAATTCTTTTGCCTCTTGGTTAATTGAATACATTTCTGACCCAAATGTGCGGAATGTAATAATTACTATCAGTGCAGGACTAGTATGCTTCACAATTATATACAAGACAAAATGGCCATTATGGTTGAAAATTACTCTAATACTTCTAGTTTCGGCAGGTGTTGGCTACCTTTTATTTACATACTTCACTAATCCTACGCAGCAAAAGCCAAATCAACTTCCTTCACAAGAAAAAGTAAACAATAAACATCCTAAGTAGCCTTTGGGGTAATGCCGATCTAAGTACAGGACAAAAATCGCAAGGAGTGTAAAAACTCACGCTGTTTCAAGTCTAAATCAGTGACGATAGAGCAAAGATAATCTAAGCCGTAGCGAAAAACGCTCTTGGCAAGTCGCCCGTGTTTCTTCAGCTTAATTTGCTGGTGTTGGTGTAACCATTCCCCGATCTTGAGATCCCAGCATAAGGCTACAGAGGTTTTGGACAAGAATTTATATTTCAATAGCCGCCTTCGAGACAGTCGCGATCGCCCTTCCACTCTTCTCCCCTCTCACCATAGGAGCGATACTAAAAAATAACCCTCCCAGTATGCGCCTATGTCATGAACTTTGCCAACCTCCTGATCGTAGGCATTACCAGCCTGACTGCGTTGGCACTTGCCCTCCCCAACGCCAGCCTGCTGTAGTAAAAAAGCGATCACTATGTCAAAATATTTGCATACCATAGGTGTTGTGACGCTACTTAATTAGAGAACAAGGTGATAACAAAACTGTTCACTGACTCTAGTTAACAATTTCTCTCTTAGCGTGGGAAATAACAAATGGGTATAACTGAACTTCCCCCATACATATATAGCATAATAGCCGAAAACCCTTATCCATCAATGGATACACCCCTTAACTTTTCTTAATGTACCCATGTAATTTGTAAAATTTCTTAATGAAAAAGAATTCTCTCCATTTGCTAAAATAGTGGTCATGTATATAGAAAAAGTTCCTAACCGTAATTCCCCCCCCGCTGTTCTTCTTCGTGAATCCTATCGAGAAGGAGATCAAGTCAAAAAAAGAACCCTGGCCAATCTCTCAAAATTACCCGATGATATTATCGACAATCTAAAACTGGCTCTTAAAGGAGCAACACTG
>NZ_JASJFF010000528.1:0-5974 GCF_030065435.1 Microcystis sp. M53603_WE2 | reverse complement strand
TCCTTATCTGGTAAGAGACTTAATTGATTAGTTCGCTCTAGATCAAAAACAATCGACAAAAATCGCTAAATGCCTTTCTATATAAGGGTTACATCCAATATAACCCCCGTCCATTGCATAACACAAACCGAAGAGCCGTAATTTTTAACCAGGACGGTAGATAGCGACCCTTACCCAAAACGATTCCCGCTCTCTTTTTAGCTTTTTGAGTTCCCGTGATAAAGTATAATCGCCAAGTACCGACTAAAGCCGCAAAAGTAAGATTTTCTTTAGTTTTTTTATTGTTTTTTTCTTTTGTTAAGAGAAATTCTAGCAATTGAGATACAGGGGGGCGATTATTGTCCTCAAGTATTAGGGGTGAGTCGAGATTTCTAACCATGATTTCAGACAGTGCCAAGATATTTTAGCTGAAGCTACCGAACTCGAAAAAGCGAGCGATAAACCGGTTGACCCTTATTATAAGTGGACTTTTCCCTCTCCGTCGGTACGGGGAAAATATTTTCCTCTAACCAGGGGGTTTGATGTTGCCGAACAAAATTGGGATGTGCTTGAAATCTCTCGGTCATTTCCAGGGCGATCGATTCCACATCCGACTGTAAAAAAACCCAGCCCCCAGCTACCATATACTTAGCCAAAGCTATGACTAATTCTGGCTGCACAACCCGACGCTTGCTGTGACGCTGTTTAAACCAAGGATCGGGAAATTGAATCGACACCCAAAATAACTTATCCGCGGGCAAAGATTGCAGTAAAATTTCTGGGGCAACATTCATATTGCCAAAAACAAAAGCGAGATTACTTAATCCTAACCTTTCCCGTTCCTGATTCGCTTCAATTACCAAAGGTTGACGAATTTCAATCCCCAAAAAATTAATTTCTGGCTCTACTTGGGCCATTTGTAACAAAAATTTACCCCGCGCACAACCAATGTCAAGATGGAGAGGTTGCGTCATATCCTGATAAACTTGATTCCAATCGGGGGGAGCGATCGGATGGCGATATTTATGACTTAAGGGATTGACGTGCTGACGAACGCGAACTTTAGCCAAAGATATTTTCTCCTCATTTCTCCTCGATCGATCTAGTTTACCGATATTTAGCCCAATTCAATGCGATGAATTTCCGTTTCGCCATTCTCAGCGATCCTCATATCGCTTTACCCACAACCATTTTAAACCATTCTAATCGCTTTCATCTGGTGGAAGTGAGTATTCCAGCTTTAAAAATTGTTTTAGACCATCTCATCACCCTTAACCTCGATTTTCTGCTGATTGCTGGCGATTTAACCCAAGATGGTGAACCAGAAAATCATCGTTGGTTAGCCGATTGTTTAGCCACTTTACCCTTTCCCGTCTATGTGGTGCCTGGTAATCATGATGTTTTGAGTTTAACCGCGACGGAAAACCAGATCGGTTTAGCAGATTTTCCCTTCTATTATCAACAATTTGGTTACAGCGACCCCGAACAAATATACTACCAAAAAGAAATTTTACCCGGAGTGCAATTAATCGGTCTTAATTCTAATCAATTCGATGAGCAAGGTGGACAAATTGGCAGTTTAGATGCAGAACAATTGCATTGGTTAAAACAGACTTTACCCGCGCTAAAAAACGATCTAGTGATGGTGATGATCCATCATAACGTTATCGAGCATTTACCCGGACAAAGCAATCATGAATTAGGTAAACGCTATATGTTGGCTAATGCGGTAGAACTACTCGATATACTACAGGAAAACGGCGTAAAATTGTTGATTACTGGCCATCTCCACGTGCAGGATCTGGCTTTTACTAGAGGTATCTATGAAATTACCACCGGTTCCCTCGTCAGTTATCCCCATCCCTACCGGGTGCTAGAATATTGCGAAAACACGGTTGAATTAGCCATAGAATCTTTTCATCTGCAAAATATACCCGGATGGGAGAATTTACCCGCTATTTCTCGGCAATGGTTAGGCGATCGCTCTTATCCTTTTATGATGCGTTTATTAACCTGCCATCCCCTCAATCTTCCCGTGAGTCTAGCGGAGGAATTAGCCCCGAAATTACGAAATTTTTGGGCAGATGTGGCTAAAGGTGACACAATCTTCGATTTTAGCGATTTTCCGCCCCTAGCACGCCGTTATTTTTACGCTTTCAGTGCCATCGATCCCCTCGGTAATCCTCATTTTATCGACAATCAAGCCGTAATTAGGGTTTGCTGAAAAAGCTTTTCCTAGGGGCAGGGTGTGGGGTGTGGGGTGTGGGGTGTGGGGTGTGGGGTTTTACCGATTTTCAGGTGGTCAATTACCTAATTTTCAGGGAAAAAGTACCTGAATTTTCCCCCCAATCACTCCAAAGGTCGGCACTTTTTGAGGGAAAACAAGTCTAAAAGTCTTATACAACAAGGTTTTTAGATTTATTCAGCAAGCCGTAATTAGTTTCAAGCATCAGTTCAGTTATCGGCGCTCAAACTTGCTGGTGGAGATGGGAGAATAGCTGCAACAAATAATTAACTATAGCTTATAGTTAAAGGACTATCCGGCAGCGCGACCGCTATCTTGGCAGAAAATATCAAAAAAAATCAATGGAAGCAATTAAAAAGGAATTGAAAAAAATCGGTTCTCTTGCCCTCTTTTTTTTCTTGGCTTTCGGTTATATTCTTCTGATCATGAAATTATTTCTGGAAGAATATTCGATTACTACCTACGTTTTGGGTAAAGCGAGCTTAGGGGCGATCATTGCGGCAAAAACCGTGGCCATTCTCGACGCAGCCATGAAGCTAGAATGGTTAGAAAATCGACCCCGTTACGTTAGTGTTCTGTATAGAACCTTTGTTTATACCCTAGCAGCACTGATTCTCGGCTCGATCGAGGGTTTTCTGGAAGCTTATCGGGGAACGCGGGTAATTTCGGAGGCAATGGCCAAATTTTGGCAAAGGGAAAGTTTCTCTCAAATCCTTGCGGTTACTCTCTGTCTAGCAGTGGTTTTTTGTCTCCACAATCTCTGGCAAGAAATCGATCGCTATTGGGGTAAAGGCACATTGAGAAAATTTTTTCTCGGTCGCTCCTAGAGTAGAGCAGTTATCTTAATGGTGAGATAGCAAGTTTTCCTTTTCGGGAGTCGGGAGATAAGAGTCAGGGATTTAGGGAGATAGGGAGATAGGGAGATAGGGAAATTTCAGCTAAATTCCCCACTACCCCCCACACCCCACACCCCACACCCCACACCCCACTACCCCAACACTCCACTTAAGAAGTATGTGCGATCGCCCTATCTTTCCAGGGCAACCGCTGCTACGATAAAATACGGGTGAAAAATTGCTAATCCAAGGAGTACAGACGTGATTGAACCTTTAGTGCTAGGGATTGTCCTAGGCTTAATTCCCATTACCCTAGCGGGTTTGTTCGTTGCCGCCTACTTACAGTACAAACGGGGCAATCAATTCGGCTTAGACTAAATCTATCACGCCAATCCCCCGAATTGAGATAATCTCCCGTCAAGCTAGGCACTAGACGGGAGATTTTCAACAGGACAAATATACCCCTTAACAGATTGTGGCTGCCGGCGTTGCCATCCCTGCAAAACTTATCTGTCTTATTGGGAAAGCACTCGCCAAAAAACCAAAGGCTACACGGCTGTTAAACTAGGAAAACGAATGACAGTTTCCGTATATTCGGGAACCCATCCGGCGGTACTGGTAAAGTAACGCACTGCTTTAACTCGTTTACTGGCAGTGAGGTGAAACCAGTGTTCGCTATGGGCAGGAACATTGATATATTCTTGAGGTTGAATAGTTAATTCCCCCTGAGAACCATCGGCAAAGACAAAGCCAAAAACCCCCTCCCCATCAATGATATAACGCACCTCATCGTCGGCGTGGGTGTGACAGCGCTCGAACTTTGCCAGTAAAGTGTCGAGATTGGGAATTTCAGGGTGTAAAACGATTAAATCTCTGGCTTGATAACCCGCTTCTTGTTTAAGTTGCTCAAAATAACCGTCTAAGCTGGTTAAAACTATTTCTTTTTCTTCGTCAGTCAGAGAAGCTTGTTTAAGTAGCTGACGAGTGGCTTCGTTTTCGATCGGCCAATAGTTTAAAGTGACATTTAATTTGGCCAATTCCAGACTAATATCGGCTAACTGGGTATAGGTTGTCCCATTCTCTAAGCGTAGTATCGCCATTAGTTATCATCCTCAAGATTACTTTTTCCATTTTAAAGTTTTCCAGAGAGAAGCCGCTCGATTTTTTGCCCCTCGATCCCTTGCCAGTTCCTAGGATTTTCTGCTCAAAAATGCTATTATGGTCTATATATGGGGAATTAGCTCAGTTGGTAGAGCGCTGCGATCGCACCGCAGAGGTCAGGGATTCGAGTTCCCTATTCTCCATTTGCCAGAGATATTAACCGCTTTTCAAGCTTCAAGAAAGATTATGAACCAGTCTCAACTTCCCAAAAAGGCGTTACTTTTATTTCTGGGGAGAATAGCAGAGGATTACTGACAGAAAAGCTAAAGGATTTGACTTGTGGTGGTAATTTTCCTTGAAAAAATGCCATTAATTCCTGATCATTTCTCGGTAAATGACTAAGGATAACTCCATTAGCTGAATTATCTTGAACAAAGCGAAAATTGGCTTGAGTTCCATCGAGATAATTAACGTTAATTATCACGGGAGGGATTCTAAAGAGTTGTTTGACTATTTTACCCAACCAAGAATATTCAAATTTAACTTGAACACGAGTAATCCCACTATTACGAGTAGGTAATTCATAGACTTGATCCCAAGTAACATTAGTAGTCTCTCCTAGAGGGGTTGGAATGCAACGACTGACTTTTTGTTTTTCTAGAAGATAAAAGTTGGTTTTGATTGCGGGGACTTGGAAGGGCGAATTTACCGAGTCAAGTTGATAATTACAAACCACATAGGAAAAGGCTTTAGGTTCATCAAAAAAAGGATGTCTGCCATCAATAGCTTGAAAGTGATAAATCAGATAATCTCTGGGAGATTGAGATAAGCTTTGATAATTTAGTTCATCCAGTTTTTCTGTATAAGCAGAATAGGATTGAATAATCGGCCGCGGTTTCCAATTAAGCTGATTGCCCGGAATCAGTGAAAATTCCCAGGGAATTATATCAATAGTTTTGCCTTGCACTTTTCCCAGCACAGAATCGGGTATTTTGGTAGCGGCAGCAATGACTTGTAAATTTTGAGTTGTACTCCTTTCACCTCGCATTTCTAATTCTCTGGGATTAAGGATAGAGGAAATGACAACCCCAATATTATTAGCCACCCTATCGGGACTGAAATTACTCCACTGGCGAGCATTTTCCAATATAGTCCAATTAGGACTAGAGGTGATAATAATACATCCCAAAAAAATTATTCCCCAAGCACAATAAGCAATTTTCTTCAACCGAGATTTTTTAATAATTGTTGTATAAAGAGAAGCTGAGACAATAACCACAAGTGTAAAAACAACAACGTGAGCATCTTGCCTAACAAATCCATGCTTAAATGATAAAAATATAGGAAAAATATAGGCAATAGCGAGACTAGGGTTTTGGTCTATAATTGCCAGAGACATTAAAAGCAAACTTAAGGACAAGCAGAGCAAGGCAATGAGTAAATGCTGGTAATTTCCTACAATACTCATCGCACTGGAATAACCAGAAGAAAATGCCCAAGAATTGCTCAAATATTCGATGAGAGAGGGAAAATTATTGAGATTAATTGTTTGGATAAGAAGTAACCCATAAAGCCCATAAAATACTAACAGAGGTAAGAAGTTAAGTAAGTAGTTCTGATTAAATAGAAGATAGATTCTGCCTTTGATACCCCTTGCCTCTCTTAATA
The DNA here is from genome assembly GCF_030065435.1 of Microcystis sp. M53603_WE2. Lineage (NCBI taxonomy): Bacteria > Bacillati > Cyanobacteriota > Cyanophyceae > Chroococcales > Microcystaceae > Microcystis > Microcystis sp. M53603_WE2. The sequence goes on along the minus strand of NZ_JASJFF010000528.1, from coordinate 145 downwards.
AGGGGGGCTCTTCGGTTTGTGTTATGCAATGGACGGGGGTTATAAGGGATGGAACCCTTATAGAGAAAGGCATTTAGCGATTTTTGTCAATTGTTTTTGCTCTAGAGCGAACTAATCAATTAAGTCTCTTGCCAGATAAGGATTT
>NZ_JASJFF010000544.1:0-2009 GCF_030065435.1 Microcystis sp. M53603_WE2 | reverse complement strand
TCATGAAATTGCTGGCACTTACGGTTTAGCGGCGATGGATGCACTTCATGTTGCTGCTGCGCTGCAAATTCAAGCTGATGAACTAATCACCACCGAAAAGCCAACCAAACCAATGCACCGAGTCAGGGAAATTCAGATTGTTTCAATCTAATGTAAGGCTTTGGAGTAATCTAAGAGTAAGGAGACCAGGGACCGATGACGGTTTCTCCTCTTAACCTCAGCTAAAAATGCGATCGCTTTCTCCTATCTACACAGTAAAACAGCGATCGCCCCTGATTAAGCAATAGCAAATTCTGTTAATTCACGACTTGCAGGATCATGAAATGCTAAAACAATATCTTCTTTGGGAATCCCTGCTTCTAATAATTGAGAGGTGATTCCTATTTCTGTCCAATCTTGTTCAATATAAACTCTTTCATTTTTAATACGAATATGAATCTGAATATTGTTGATTTTCTTTTTGTTTATCCAACCAATAGACATCCATAGATAATGATCATGATTTTCATCAAAAATCAAACAGGTTTCTAGTTTTTTTTTGGATGAGCTATTCGCAATTTCGTCTAGCTTTGTTAAGGTATTTTGAATAATTTGGCGATAGTTAGTTAGTTTATCCATTGGACAATCTCCTCTTTTTCGATGTTGACAACTAATAAATCTAATTGGTGTCTTTTAATAACGGCTTGAATAGATTTTCGTTGGAAAAAAGTCTCATAAATTTCATCTTTGATAGCCAGATAGATTTCTTGGTATTCATCTTGTCCTAATTGAATGAGATCACGATAAAAAATATATTGTCCCAAAGCCATTTCAAAGTCTTTCATCATTGAAGGGCCAAGAAAGCTTTTAATTTCAATGATAATTTTACGTTGTCTTTGTTCTTCGGAAATATATTTCTCGATCGCCAGGTCTGGATACAATTCAGCGTCTTCATATTCAATAGGATAAGGATCAGCCGTAATTGTCCAGCCGTCTTTAATTAAGGCATTTTTAACGGCTTCGTGATAGAGGTCTTTTGCTGGCATTTGCCTCCTTCTATTTTGATCACTGGATTTATTATAAGCGATCGCCCTCCTCTTCTCACAGTAAAATAGCGATCGCCTCTTCCAAATTTTTATTAAAAACGCGATCGCCTATCGGTAGATGTCCTTTCGATGTCCAATATCTAAAATAATCACCTTTTTTGCGGAATCATCTATCGCGTAAATAACGCGATAAACTCCAATCCGAATCCGCCAGCCTTCTCGTCCTGTCAGTTTGAGACACCCTGCTGGTCTTGGATTGTCAGCTAATGCTCTAATCCCGTCTCGAACTTTCTGATAACTATCTTGGGGAAGATTAGCTAAAGCCTTAGAAGCTTGTTTTTTAATCGCAATAGTGTAATTCATTGACGACTATTTTCAATTTCGGCGATCGCCTCTTCAAAAGGAATTTCTTCCTCTTCCGAAATAGCTAAATCATAGGCTCTAATAGCATTCAATTCTTCAGAATCTTCTAGGAGTTTTCGATATTCCTCTATATCTAAAAGAATACCGATTTGATTACCCTGTTCATCAGTAATATACTTTTGCTTTAATGGCATTGATAATTACCTTGTTTGTTAATTTTATCCCCTATTATAGCTCAAATTTCTCCTTCATCCTCAACTCAACAGCGATCGCCTTTCTCAAACTTAATAAAACAGCGATCGCTCCACTTAAAGTTAAGATGAGAAACTATACCTCAACTTATCCTAAGAATTAAAGATTAAAAAGTATTTCCTATTCTACAAACTAATGGTATTAATTTAGCTAGAGTTGAGGGTTTGACTTTAGAAAATTGGAATGCTATAATAATGCCTAAATACCAATATTCGGAATAATTAATTATGTCATCTTTATACTTCTTAAGTAGCTGGTTATAATTAAATTAAAAATGGATTTTAGGTTCGATCCCCCCTGCCCCCCTTGATAAGGGGGGTGCCGATCCCCCCTGCCCCCCTTGATAAGGGTAGGGCTGTTTCATTCTCC